>DAOVUE010000233.1 GCA_030632745.1 Pseudomonadota bacterium
ATGCGGCTCAAGCTGCAGTGCCGAAGGGCAGAAAATAGACAAGCAAATGTTAAAATAATTGCTGTCACCTACTTATGTGTAAGTGCCATTCCAATCGATAAAGTTGGCAAACAGCTGTATGCCGGCATCGGCACTCTTCTCGGGGTGAAATTGTGTTGCGAAAATATTTTCCTGAGCCAGGGCAACGCAGATGGGATGACCATAGATTGTTGAACCAGCAATAGGCTCGGGAGTTTTCGGGATAACAAAATAGCTATGTACAAAATAAAATCTCTGGTTTTGAGGAATTTTGTGCCATAAAGGATGCTGGATTTGCTGATTGACCTGATTCCAGCCCATATGTGGAATTTTTAAATGTTCAGTTGCACTGCCTGCATCGCTTAGGTTGGCAGCAAAGCGTTCTACTTCACCGGGAATTATATCCAGGCAATTCACACCGTTATTTTCATCACTATGGGTCAATAATGCCTGCATCCCGATACAAACGCCTAAAAAAGGCTTGCTGGCCGCGGATTGCTTGATGGTTTCAATTAAATCCAGACGCTGCATTTCACCAATACAATCACGTATAGCTCCAACGCCGGGTAATACCACCCGATCGGCATTGGCAATAATTTGTTTGTCAGCCGTGACTATTACTTTTACTGATTTTTCTTTGCTATAGGCTGCCGCATGTTCAAGGGCTTTTGCAACAGAGTGCAGATTACCCATGCCGTAGTCAATAATAGCGATTGTAGTATGAAGCGTCATAATATGTCGTGTGCTAGGCCAGTTAAAAGTCAGGCTGGTTAAAATAAAAGGAACTATTATAAACTACCCTTGGTGGAAGGGATAGTGCCCTGCATTCTGAAATCTTCACTAATGGCCATACGTACGGCACGGCCAAAGGCTTTGAACACTGTTTCTGCAATATGGTGGCTATTACGCCCGCGGATATTATCAATATGCAGTGTGACCAATGCGTGATTTACAAAGCCCTGAAAAAACTCATGAAATAGTTCAGTATCAAAATTACCCACTGTTTCGCGTTGATAGTCAACATGGTCTTCAAAGCCCGGACGACCGGAAAAATCGATCACTACGCGTGATAGTGCTTCATCTAAGGGAACATAAGCATGTCCATAACGGCTAATGCCTTTTTTATCGCCCAGTGCTTTTTTTATGGCCATTCCTAAGCTGATGCCAATATCTTCAACCGTGTGGTGAGCATCAATGTCCAAATCACCTTTTGCTTTTATAGACAGGTCAATCATACCGTGGCGAGCTATTTGATCCATCATATGCTCAAGAAAAGGAACACCTGTCTGAAAATTACTCTGACCTGTTCCATCCAGATTAACAGAGACTTCAATTTGAGTTTCATTGGTATTACGTGTTATAGATGCTTGCCTTTGTGACATTGTCTGTATTGCTCCGCGACTGAATGTGTTTATACGCTATTTTTATGTTTCATTATAAATTTATATTAAATATTAGCAATATCCCATCGGCATATAACTATGGGCATATAAATAGGAAGCCATTAGCCCAACTTAAAAGTGAACAAAGGCTAATAAAGATTACATGTTATTTAAGCTGTAGTGTATTTTTTAGGGTGTTTTTAATATACAATTGACATTTGTCAAGTTTTTTTGGTTTTTTCAATTAACTTTTATTTTCATTTGGGTCACGAAATGAAAATAAAAGTTATCATAGGATCGTTAAAAATAATAATGAGAGATAAGCAAATACAAAGTCCTAATAAAAGTACGAGAAACTCTCAAAATAAAATCGTTGAAATACATAAAACGAATGTTGTCTGTGAGGAATGCAGTTTGCATCAGCTCTGTTTACCTCAGTCAATTCAGGGTGCTGAACTGGAAAAGCTCGATTATATTATTAAGCGTAAAAAACCATTGAAACGCGGCGAAGAACTGTTTCAGGTTAATAGTTCTTTCAGCTCTATTTATGTGGTGCGATCCGGTTCTTTAAAAACATATTCTCCTACTATTGATGGTCAGGAACAAGTTATCGGTTTTCATCTGCCGGGGGAATTATTGGGACTGGATGCAATAGCGGAAGGTTACCATCCCTGTGTTGCTAAAGCATTAGAAACAACCAGTGTTTGTGAAGTTCCGTTTAATCGTTTAGAAGAGTTAATACGTGAATTACCCTCATTACAACACCAGTTCCTGCGTTTGCTGAGTAAGGAAATTTTTGATGATCAGGAATTAATGTTATTACTGGGTAAAAAAACTGCTGAAGCTCGTTTGTCGGCTTTTTTACTGAGTATCTCATTAAGATTTAAACAACGGGGTTTTTCTTCAACCGAGTTTTATCTTAGTATGTCGCGTAATGATATCGCAAACTATCTGGGACTGGCAGTTGAAACTGTCAGTCGTATGTTTACCCGCTTTCAGGAAGATGGCATTATTAAGGCTGAACGCAAACATATTATGATTAATAAATGGGATGTTTTACAGCAGCTTGCCGGTATCAGTCAGCTGGATGAACACATCACTGGTAATGGTCGAAATAATTGTAGTAAACGCTCACTATAGTTTCAGGCATGACAGTTTATCATAACAAATACGTTTATCGCCATCCCTAACCCGGTTAGCTCTGATATAGAGACTTATACTGCTCCTGTTTATCAGGGCTAGGTTGAAGAGATTTAAGAGCGGCGGCAGAATTTTTCTATGGTACTGGACAATTGTTCGGGGTTGATGGGTTTGCTTATAAAATCATCCATACCGGAACTCATGCATATCTTACGATCATCTATAGTAGCATGAGCTGTGAGGGCAATAATCGGTATGTGTTGTCCTTTTGCTTCAAGCTCTCTCCAGAGTTTGGTTGCTTCGGGCCCATTCATTTCAGGCATGTGCATATCCATAAAAGCGAGATCATAATGAGTTTTACAGAGCTCCTGTAAAGCATGGCAGCCACTTACTACGCGTCTTGTTGTATGTCCGATATTGTGTAAAAAATTTTTTAATACCATGGCGTTGATGTCTTCATCTTCGGCAATTAAAATAGTGAGTGAAGTATTAGCACTTTTCTTAGCAATGGCCTTAGCAGATGTCTTATCATAATCCTGTTGATGTTCTAAATTTTCTTTTTCGCATCCAGGTAATGATAAGGTAAACCAGAAATGACTGCCTTTGCCCAGTTCACTTGCGACACCAATTTGTCCGCCCATCAGTTCAACTAATTGTTTAGAAATTGTTGTTCCAAGGCCGGTACCATGACATTGATAATTGGAAGTATTTTCAGCCTGAGTAAAACTATCAAAAATACTACTGAGCTGTTTTTCCCCGATTCCGATCCCCGTATCTTTAATGTCAAAATGCAAATGGATTTTCTCACTGTTTATTTTTTCACTCTTTATTGTTTTATCTGAGCAATTGTCTGATGATTTTTTGAATGCGGCTTTTTCCGGTGTATTCTGTTTCTCTATATAGATTTGCAGTGTGACGTTACCCTGTTCAGTAAATTTAATAGCATTACCTAATAAATTAAATAACACCTGGCTGATGCGCTGCTTGTCGCCTACAAGAAATGCGGGTACTTCAGGATCAATAGAAAGGTTAAATGCTAAAGACTGTTTGTCAAGATTAGGGGTGAGTACTGAAACAACTTCATTAATGGTTTTATGTAAGTCAAAGGCACAGTGCTGCAGGTGCAGTTTTTTTGCCTCGATTTTTGAAAAATCAAGAATATCATCAATTAAGGTGTGCAGTGTCTGTGTGCCATTGATTAATGCCGCAGTATACTGCTTTTGCTGCTCACTCTGCGGAGTTTTCTGCAGCAGGTAGGCAGTACCAATAATACCGCTCATCGGTGTTCTTATTTCATGGCTCATAATGGCAAGAAAATTACTTTTCTCCCGGGTGGCCTGTTCCGCTTCTTTTCTTGCAGTATGTAATTGTTTGACCATAGAATATAAATACATGGGCATCACGATGAGTACAAAAATTTGGGCTGAAGATCTGAGTGGATTATTAAACCAGGAACTGTCAAAAAGTAATAGCAGATTATATTCGAGCATGACGATTAATACAGCACTTAATAAATAGGGCAGACCGTATCGGGTAC
>DAOVUE010000358.1 GCA_030632745.1 Pseudomonadota bacterium
CTTAAAACTTATCACTTATCACTTATCACTTACCACTGTCTCTTCTGCTTGTTATTCTGTCATATAAAAGTACGTATTTTTGTGAAGAACCAAATAAATTTTCTAAAGCCCTATACGTTGGTTTCAGCTAACCAGAAATCATGCTTATTACAAAAGCTGGTTGCATAGAGTTTGCCTTTATAGTTCGCTGGCAACGTATAATGGGAAATTGCCTCATCATCCGGTGTAAAGGTTTTTTCTCCCAGTACTTCTCCCTGTTCAGAGACTATTGTGTGGCGTACAATGAAATGTTTCTTTGACATTCCATGATCAGTTTCAATAGTTACTTTATTTCCATCAAGTTTGATTGATGGTAAATGCCCGCCTACTTTTTTTGCCCACTTGCCGGGATTTTCCTTAGTATAAATAATGCCAGTCATTGCTGTATTGCTGGATGCAAATACATTTCCAGCAGTTGCGGTTGCTGCAACTGCAGCAGTAGAAAGTGCTCCTTTTAAAAATAAGCGACGGCTATTGGTTTGTGCTTCATTTGTTTGTGACATCTGAGTATTCCTCTTAATATTAATTTTTTCTTTGTTGTTCGAATCGGGTACTACTTATAAATATAGAGATTAATTGATAAATATCAATAAAGCATAGTGAAAAAAATCCTGTATAATAGAATTCCTGTTCATTAAAACCAATTAAAACCAATATTACTTCTATGCCTACTGAATTGACTATCACCATTAGCTTAACCATCATTGCTTATCTATTCGGCTCTATTTCTGCAGCTATTATTACCTGTAAGGTTATGGGACTGCCGGATCCCCGGACACTGGGATCTAATAATCCCGGCGCAACCAATGTACAACGTATCGGGGGGAAAAAAGCCGCCGCAATTACTCTTTTCGGAGATATGCTGAAGGGATTTATTCCTGTATTAATTGCTGTGCTGCTTAATAGCGATGAATTAACCCAGGCACTGGTCGCCGTGGCTGCTTTTTTAGGACATTTATATCCTGTATTTTTTGGCTTTAAAGGAGGAAAGGGTGTTGCAACCGCTTTTGGTGTTATTTTGGGGATCAGCTGGCCTGTTGCTCTGGTGATGTTGTTAACCTGGTTAATTATTGCTTATGGTTTGAAAATATCTTCATTGTCTGCACTGGTGACCGCAGCCGCGGCGCCTTTTTATTTCTGGTGGTTAACAGACTCTACTATCTTTATTGTGATGGGATCTTTCATATCCCTTATGCTCATCTGGAGACATCGCACTAATATTAAAAGACTACTGGAAGGAGAAGAGAAGTAGAGCAATGCTTAATTATGAATTGTGAATTGTGAATTAAAAATCTATTAAATTTTCTATATTGCTGTTAAATCTCCCAATGGCCAGCGCGGAATGGTTTCAAAGCCTTCACCATCATGCTCACCGGCCTTTAGTCTTAATAGCCCTGCATAAGCAATCATGACTCCATTGTCAGTACAATATTGCGGCTGTGGATAAAAAACTTCCATTGCCGTGGTGTGTGCAAGTTCGGTCAGGCGCTCGCGCAGCTGCTGATTGGCACTGACACCTCCGGCAATGACCAGCTGTTTATATCCCGTTTGTTTGAGTGCTCTTTTACATTTAATGGTTAAAGTATCGACAACGGCTTCCTGGAAAGCATAGGCAATGTCTGCCTTGGTTTGCTCACTTTGATCAGATTCAGTCCAGGTATTTAAAACAAACGTTTTCAGACCGCTGAAACTCATATCCAGTCCCGGACGATTAACCATTGGGCGGGGGAATTTATATCGTTCAGGAGAACCCTGTCGGGCTAATTGAGATATAACAGGGCCGCCGGGGTATGACAATCCCAGCAGCTTTGCCGTTTTGTCAAATGCTTCGCCTACGGCATCATCCAGAGATTCGCCGATAATTTGATATTGACCAATGGCGGTGACATCCACCAGGAGAGTATGTCCACCGGATACCAGCAGGGCTAAAAAAGGCAGTTCAGGTTTGTTTTCTTCAAGCATGGGCGCCAGTAAATGACCTTCCATGTGGTGAATGCCTATACTCGGGCATTTCCAGGTCCAGGCCAGTGAACGACCCACAGCGGCTCCCACCATTAAAGCACCCATTAAGCCCGGGCCCGCAGTATAAGCTATGCCGTCAATATCATGCGGCTCACAATGAGCCTGTTGCATGACCTGCTGTATCAGAGGGATAATTCTTGTGACGTGATCTCTGGAAGCTAACTCCGGAACGACTCCGCCATATTCAGCGTGCAGGCTGATCTGGCTGTAAAGTGCCTCTGCCAGTAAGCCTTTGTGCTCATCGTAGATGGCAAGACCTGTTTCATCACAAGATGTTTCAATACCTAATACTTTCATGCCTGTATTGTCTACTCAATCCATTTTAGTTTCAAGAGATAAATTTTAACAGGAATTATGTGTTACAGGATTGCATTTGATGATGAGTCAGAGTATGATCCCGTGTCTGCATTCTGACTGATTTCAGTTGGTTTAAATGAGATAGCAGCATTTTATATTAGTGTTAGTTAGAATGTGCCGGGTAAATAATTTAAGGGCAATTTAGGAGTCTACATGCCATCTGTAAAGTTAAAAGAAAATGAGCCATTTGACGTAGCATTACGTCGTTTTAAACGTTCTTGTGAAAAAGCAGGTGTTTTATCTGAAGTTCGTCGTCGCGAACATTATGAAAAGCCTACTGCGGTACGTAAACGTAAAGCTGCAGCGGCAGTTAAGCGCTGGCAGAAAAAGCAATCCCGTGAGATTGGCCGTCGTAAACGTATGTGCTAAAAGTTTTTTGTAGAAACTTTCTAGTAGAAACCATTTACTGGAAAAGAAGCAATTCATTTTTGTTGTTTGATTGAGTAGAAA
>DAOVUE010000255.1 GCA_030632745.1 Pseudomonadota bacterium
GACCGCAACATATAGAATACATTGATTCAGGCAGACAATTAAATGTTGCGGACGTTCAGTTTGTAATACAATTTGATACAGCTTATTGAGATCAGTTTTCTGTTCCCCCCAGTGAGAGAGCTTTTTTGTTCCTGAATGGTAATAAGTGATATTTTTCAAATCCCAGATAATTTGCAAACTTGACCAGTATTGCTCTATTAAATCGGTTAGTTGTCTGTTGCTGTTCCCGTTCCCGTTCTTTTTTATCGACCTGAACTGAGCCAGGCTATCAATAAACTGCTCCATAATCTGGCTGGAATAATCAATTAAATCATGCAATACACTGATATGTTCTAATTGTTGAGCATGAAGCTGCTGTTCAAAATTACTTTTTGCTTTATAATAAATCCCCCAGCTGAGTATAATATATAAAATAACTACCACACAGCTGATAATCACAGTGTATTTCCATTTCAGGCTGAAGAAAAATTTTTTATGTGGAAGATATTTCATGATTTAAAAACGATAGGATATTTGTAAAGCAAATAAATCCCAATACTGTTTAGTTTGATTTCTATCCGGATTATCCGCACTTGACAGCCAGGAAGTACCATTGATATTATGATATTCACCTCTAATCATAAGTTTGGGATTGACATCCCAACGCAGGCCTATCATCCAGTCTTTAGTAAATCCTATATGAGCAGGCATACCATATTTTTCAAAATTTGAACCTGAACGATCATCCTTATCAAGATAATTAACATCATAACGTAAAATGGTCTGCCACTTATGAGACAGGCGGTAAGTTCCTTGAATATAAGCATTGGTTGTAACAGGTGAACTATCAGGCAAGAAAGGCCCGAAATTTTTAAATTCATTTTTTGAATAATAAAGTTCACTGGTTAGGCTAAAGTATTCGCCATTATATGGAGCTGATAAAACATAGGGTTTGAATCTTGCCGAACCGGCGCTGATGAGATCGTATGCACCGGAGTCATAATCCAGTTTAATGTCCGCATAACTAAGAGCAAAAATATATTTATCACTTTGAAAATTATATTTTATTTTCCCTATAAAAAAAGCATCATCACTATCCAGTTTACCCTGTGCAATAGAACCAAACATAAGTTTTTGGATTTCATCATTGTCATTGTGTATCTTACCATAGTTACCCTTAAACGATAACCAGCCGTCCCCCAGTTGATGTTTTGAATAAAGCTGTATACCATCAGAAGAGACAAATAATGAACGGGAACGCTCGTGATAAATACTTTGCGGCAACAAGATACTCGGTGTTGTGAATGCCACATCCCGGGTCTCATTATATAGGCCAAAAGGATTTTTAATTCTGCCCAGGCGAGTACCTAAATCATTGTTTTGATCATTAAACAGATTGATACTTATCATGCCGTAATCTAATCTCACATCACCATCTTCTACTTCTCCTGCACGACGATATAAAGCCTGTGCAGAAAAATCTATCTTTTCATTGACTTGCCAAAAAACATTGACACCGATTTCAGTCTGATCAAAGGAAACTTTATCATCGCTTTTACCATTATAGTTATTATCACTAGTGTAAAATGCACCCTGTGTTAAAAAACCATGTAATTCTATGTTTTCTGCCAATTCAATAGCAAAGCTTGCTTGACTAAAAAATAAAATGGTGCAGCATAAGAGCTTAGAATGTAATAAAATTTGTTTATAATTTTTATTCATTTACATTCTCCTGAAATAAATCCGGATTAATTATTCTAATCTGCGGGTAACGGGTGGGCTGTTTTATATAACCGATGGCGTTTTTTGTCTGGCTCACTTTTTCTAACATCTCTGCAATGCTGTGAACAGTAGTTGGGGCAACACCTGTCCCGGAAAATGTTATCCTATCCCAGATGCGCCGGTATTGGTGGGGGAATATTTTTGTAATAGTTTTAGAAAATTGACGGTGTAACGGACTATTGTCTGGAAAAACAAAAACCTGGATCTTATTACCATTTTTCCAGAATATTTTCTGCAAGGTAAAAATATTGCGTAGTTCTTTACTTGAAGAGGGTGAAGAAGAAACAGATTCATTCAGAATTATTGTAATAGCATGGCTGTTGCTGATACAAAACAGTAGTGTCAAGCTGAACAGGGACTTGATTATGACGAATGAAAGTACACACAGCCTCTTTTTTGACATAATAATTTTATGCTGTCTTATAGTTTAAGTATCTTTTATCATGCCATATTACAATACGAAGCAGTTTTTTACTGACCATTAGCACACATTTTTAAAATTATGTCCGAAAATTTGTAGTTTTGAATAGAGTGATCGTAAGTATATTTTATCACTATTTCGTGAAGATTTCGTGAATGTCAGGCAGCAGGAGTACTTTTGTTGAATTTTTGTAGATCGACTGAATAGTTATTCTGGTCAAATTACCTTTCCATCATTATGTGTAATGTAAATAAAGGATGAGTACAATAATGTGAGGGGTTTCACAGATCCGCCTGTTTGGAAGCTCCATTTACAGGAAAGCGGAAGTTAGAAATCGATTGGAATTCATTAGTATTACAAAAAATTGATAGACGGGACAGCAGACAGGAAGTGGATAGATGCCGTACCCTATACAAGGGAGCGTTCGGAATGACGCATCACTTTATATAAGAGGAAACGCACTTTGGTGTGTTGGTTGTAACTCAGAAGGACGCTTGCCTCGTGGTACCTACTTTTGGCTAGCACATGACCACCACGGATGGTGGAAATGCAGCTTGAGGCAGGAGCCGGTGCTGCCCATGGCGCTCAATTGCGGCACCCATGCCTTATAAAGCCTTCTGAGCCACAACCTATACGCCAAATTGCTCTTACGTCATTCACGAACGTCTCCGCCCAGAATTTCCACCAGTCTGGGAATAAAACGTGATAGTTCGCCTGTCATTAAATTAAAGTCTGCATCAAAGCGTGCTGCTGCATCTTCTGCGCCATCGTTATCAGCTTGTTCCAGTAACTCATCGGAGAATTTTAAACGTTTGATGGCCAGGTCATCCTCTAAAATACATTCAATGGTATCATTCCAGTTTAATGCTAATTTTGTGACTTCTTTGCCATTATTTAAGTGCATTTGAATTTCATCACTGCTGAGATCCTGACGTTTGCAGCGTAGAATTGCACCCTCATCATCAGCTTCTTTTAATTCACATTCATCTTTTATCAGAAAATCATCTTTTAAGTTTTCGCCTTTCAGCCAGTTAGTCATTAATACAGTAGGCAAAGTTTTAGTTTTTAAGGGTACTGCGGGTAAACTGCCGATAGTTTGTCTTAATAATTCAATCAGTTCTTCTGCTTTATTACTGCTGGAAGCATCAACCACCATCAGCTGGGCCTGTTGATCGATATAAGCATAAGTTCGTTTTGAACGTGTAAAGGCCTTAGGCAAAAGTGTCAGAATCAGCTCATCTTTGATGCTTTGTTTGTGCTTTCCAACGGGGCGGCGTCCGGTTTCAGATTGAATGCCATCCAGTTTGTTATTCAGTTCATCATTGATCACACTTGAGGGTAGAATTCTTTCTTCCAGTCGCACACAAAGCATGGTGGTTTTACCGATAGTATGAGTCAGTTGTGTACTGCTGTTTTCGGTCACGGAACCTAAGGGGGCAACCCATCCGAAGGAAGAAGCCTGTGTTGAAGCACAGGGTTGAAAGGATTTATCAGTTAATTGTGTTTCTAATTGTTCTTCTGTTATTGAAAAAGGTTTGCTAAAACGGTAAATTTTTAGGTTTTTAAACCACATGCTGGAAATCCTGAATTATTATCCTAAATAAATCAGTTAAATCTACTGCGAAAGCCTAAAGCACTGCATCTTAAGGATTTTCTGGAGATTTTGAATTCACCCATAGAGTGACTATGAATAAATCC
>DAOVUE010000153.1 GCA_030632745.1 Pseudomonadota bacterium
AGTAAATCACAGGCTTCAACGGCTAATTGCCATTCTTCATGGGCGATACAAATATCAAAAGCAGCCTTGGCATGATTCCAGACTTCACTCATTTGCGTCATACCCAGTTCAGCATTCGCTAAATCCAGTAAAATCCTGGCTCGCTCCATTGGTTCAACCACAGAGGGTAACTGAGCCAGTTTTTCACTCAATTTTGCTACTTGTTCAGCAAGAAATTCACGTGATTCTCTGGCATCTGAAGTTTCAATAAAATCCTGTTTTTGTGTGTTTTTTTCGCTCATTAAATTTCCTAATTAGATGATTCCTGTAGTAGATTCTGCATTAATTTTAACCGTTTCCATGCGTCGGGAAGATCCTGCTGCTGCTGAAGTTTTTGATCTAATAATGTGACCGACTGTTGACATAGAGACTGCTGCTGCTGCGTATCAAATAAATAGAATGCGGCAGTGACTGAATCTTCTGATTCACTGAGTAAAGTGGGGACTAATTCATCTTCTACAATGGGTGATTGAGGTCTCAGCAGATCCACCACTAAAGGAAATTGCAGCAGACGGTAATGGGTTGTTCTTGCCAGTTCTTCTTCCTGAAGATTGATCTCAGCTTCTGCATCACCCTTTGCACTTTTCCAGACAGCACTCATTATAATACCCACCAACTTGGTTATGGCTTGTTTTTCGGCATCATTATCCCCTGCCAGACCACAACATTGTTCATAGCATTGATCAAGGCGTGATTTAAGATCCAGCATTTTTTCACTGCCTTCACTGGCATTTAATAAAGTGACCTCTTCAATAAGTCCCTGAAAAATTGCAATAAAATCATCCTGCTCCTGTTCATCCATATAACGGGCACCTAATAGACGTTGTTCACTAAATTCCTGTTGCTCTTCCGGGAATAATGGATTTTTATACTGGCGTATCAGATGTCGTTCTTTGATACCGGGATGTGAAGAAAAAATTAGAGACATATTAAACTTTTATTATAAATATATATTGGACTTAATGTAATTTAACATTAGCTTGAAATTGAATTTTTTGACCCTGAGATTTAACTTCATCAAAGATAAATTCAACACCAATTCTCCGGCCTGATGCCCCTTCTTTAGTCTTCGCCTTAGCCTGTTTTAAATCAGGCATACGATTGACCAGATAAGTAAATAACATAATAGCTTCCTGATCATTTTCTTTCAGTAAGGCATTAACCAGATTCAGTGCCACAAATTGTGTTTTTTGTTGAAAATCCGGATTGGATATGGACTCTTCACCTAAAATAAATCCCTTATCCATCATGGCATCCATATTGTCGAGATAATTTTTCTGCTGTTCAGGCAAGGTTTGTGATCGATCATAGCTTAACACTTCCTGATCTTCCATTAAAAAACCAACCTTATCCGACATTAGAGCTCCTTTTTATTTAAAATAGAAAAATTATACATTTAATGATACAATATTTTCTTAGTGTTTTACTAGGTTATATTGCACTTAAATTAATATAATCGTTATTTAGGTTTAAGGGACTTTAATAAATGCCAAGTCCCTAACTATTATCCAGCATAAAATTTGGCTGAGGGCTCTTGTTTATATGAATACCATGCAAAATAATATATCCGCTGATCATAACATAGAATTAACCCGTGCAGTAATGCACACATTAGATGACTGGAAGCTGGATGGCCAGCATATTTTATCTGTCATGGCTTTACCCGATAACATTAAAGTGCGTCATCTTTCAAAATTTCGCCAATCTGAAGCGTTTCCAGATACACCGGGGGTCAATGAACGATTACGTCATGTACTGGGAATCATCGATGCCCTGGCCACCAGCTATCCAACTAATCCGAAAATGTCTTTATTCTGGATGACCCGCAGAAGTAAAAAATTCCAAAACCGAACTCCCATTCAGGTTATTGTTGAAGATGATTTAGAGGGCCTGATCACCATACGCAAGCATTTAGACTGCAGTTACGACTGGTTTGGTGATAAGAATTAATGTTGACAGGAATTTAACAGCATGAAAATAGGTACTCCCTTATCCCCGACCGGCACCCGTGTTCTTTTTTGTGGTGGTGGTGAATTAGCCAAAGAAGTTGTGCTTGAGTTACAACGTTTTGGTGTAGAAGTTATTGTTGTCGATCGTTATAACAACGCACCGGCAATGCAGCTAGCTCATCGATCCCATGTGGTTAATATGCTCGATGGTGATGCTCTTCGTCAGGTCATCGAAAAAGAGCAGCCCCATTATATCGTACCGGAAATCGAAGCAATTGCAACCGACACTCTGCTGCAGTTAGAAAAAGAAAATTTTAATATTATACCCACAGCCCGGGCGGCTAATCTCACCATGAATCGTGAAGGGATCCGACGCCTTGCTGCACAAGAGCTGGGAATCAAAACATCTCCCTTTAAGTTTGCTGAAACTAAACAAGAGTATCTAAACGCTGTCAAAGAAATTGGTATTCCCTGCGTCGTTAAGCCTATTATGAGCTCATCAGGAAAAGGTCAAAGTACTATTCATGCAGAGGATGATATAGAAAAAACCTGGCAATATGCACAGCAAGGGGGCCGCAGTGGTGAAGGCAAAGTCATTATTGAAGGTTTTGTTGAATTTGATTATGAAATTACCCTGCTGACCGTTCGACATAGCAACGGTACTTCCTTTTGTGAACCCATTGGCCATAAACAAGTTGATGGTGACTACCGTGAATCCTGGCAGCCGCAGGCCATGAGTTCAAATGCTAAAGAAAAGTCTATGCAAATAGCAAAAACTATCACCGATAATCTGGGCGGCCGGGGAATTTTTGGTGTAGAGCTCTTTATTAAAGGCGATGAAGTTTATTTTAGTGAAGTATCACCCCGCCCTCACGACACGGGAATGGTCACTTTGATATCTCAGGACTTATCACAATTTGCTTTACATGCCAGAGCGATTCTAGGCTTGCCTGTCCCGGCTATTAGACAATATGGACCTGCAGCCTCCAGCGTTATTTTAGTAAATGGCGATTCATCACAAGTTGAGTTCAGCGGTTTAGAAAAGGTATTAGCAGAACCCGACACTCAACTGAGATTATTCGGCAAACCAAAAGTTAAAACTCAGCGTCGTATGGGTGTAGTCCTCGCATTAGGAGATTCCATTGAACAGGCAAGAAGTAAAGCTGGCAGTGCATCTGACCAGGTAGTTGTGCATTTATAATCAATTTTTATCTGAACCTGACGTCATTAGTCGATCAATTCTACGCACATAATGACGTGTTGCCGGGGGAGTAAAGGGTGAAACATTTTCCCATTTAGCAATTTCATCCGGATTATCTTTATGTTTTATTTTAGATTTATTTAATGCTTTTAATACCCGGTAAAAACCCGCATTATAGCTGGCAAAAGTAAATTTTAAGCGTTCTTCCTGTGTAATATCTCTTTTGATCCAGCGTTTATATAATTGACGGTTATAATAAATTCCAGCCGCAATATTCCAGCGGGGTACATCAATTTTGCCCAGGTTTTTTTTGCTTTTCAGGATCTCATCATAAGTTTTCGGCATAATCTGCATAATACCTATGGCACCTACAGTGCTTTTTGCCTTAGGATTTAAGCCTGATTCAGCAATACCCTGAGCCTTGAACCAGTGCCAGTCAAACCCCACTCCAAAATAATGCTTGGAATTCTTGCGAAAATGGCGATCGTATTTTTTACTCCAGTGTTTATGCTTTACATGTTTATAAACACTGGCCATAGCCACAGCAGGGATCAGCATGATAACAATCCATAGACTGATGCTGCGCCAGGTAGAGCTTCGCCAGTGAGAGCTGCGCCAGGAAGAGCCTCGCCAGGACATTAGTTGAGGCCTAAACCGATAACCAAACCCAATGCAGTACCTATTCCAATAAACATCCCCATCAGCATTAAACCTACAGCAATATTACCCTTTGCTAACTGATTAGGAATACTAAAACTAACAATATGACTGAATAATTTACAACCAAACCACATAAAGAATAAAGTTAAAATCCCCCCCATACACGCATATAATATGTTAAGAAAAATGGGATCGATGGTATCTGTCACTTTAAACTCCTTGGTTAATTTGAGCTTAGCTAATGGCTTTTTATTTTAGCTAATGGCTTCTTATTTTAGCTAATGGCTTCACTATTATAAAGAAGCATTAACTACAAATTTACTAACTTTTTTGTGCCGCTTTTTGTACCGTTTTTTTTGCAGCTTTTTTTGCAATGTTGTCCCTTAAATACACCGGACTCACCCGTTCAGCAGCCACTAGATTCTCCTGTTCAATTTCTTTAAATGCCAGGAAAGCAATATCTTCAGCATAGGGATAGGCACTGTTTTCAATGGAATAGTCTTTATCAAAAGCCGGGGTTTTACATTGCTTTGAAATTTCTGATAATTGTTCCGCATAGACCCGCCAGCCATTTCCAACAATAGTACATTGTTCATCCGGCAGTATATTATGCTGCTGTAAAAATTCATCTAACTGCTGAGGTTTCATCACTTGCTCCTCACCAATAAGAGTCATAAAGCCGTCGCTATACTCATATGCAGCAAAATAGATTTCATCCATACGTGCATCATTTGCCACTAAAACTTTACTATTCTTGCCGATACTCCGGCTATTAATTTGGCTATTAATCTGGCTTTGAGAGGAAAACTCCTGCGCTCGATAAAATCGTTGAGCAACAGCAGATAAAGAGGAGATTTGAGCAACCGGAATGTCTGCACCATAAGAAAGAGCCTGAATGACTCCGGTTCCGACACGAACACCGGTAAAAGCACCCGGGCCTCGACCAAAAGCCAATACATCTATTTGTTTGATGTCTAATTCTGCTTGATTCAGGATGGAATCAAGCATAGGTAAAATAAGTTGTGTATGTCTTCTAGGTGCAATTTCAAAACGTGTTATAGAAGTATAGTCCTGCTGATTACCATTTATTAATGCTGCCGAGCAAGCATGAGTGGATGTCTCAAGTGCTAAAATTTTCATTATAAATAGTCCGGACTTAGGGATTTGGTACGTTAATACTGAAGAAATTATGGTACAGATCAAATTGAGCAAATTTTCTTTACACTTTTTATTACAGTTCCCGTATCGGAGGCCGGTAATTAATTTCTGGAGACGCCGTGAATACGTCCATGTAGGCTTGACTTTGGCATCCATGCCTAAGACACTCCTGAAATTAACTACCAGCCTCCGCTACTCTTTCTAAGTGTAAAGCAAGTTTGATCTGTCCCGAAATTATTAAACCACTTTTTCTACAGTTTCCTTAGTATTAT
>DAOVUE010000378.1 GCA_030632745.1 Pseudomonadota bacterium
CAATGAATTTCCTGACTGGACCATGCATGAGATCAATCCTGTTATTGATGCTGCCGATCAGGCTTTTTCAATATGGCAGGAACTCAGTTTTAATAAACGTGCTGAGTATTTTAATACTATGGCAGGACTACTCAGGCAGGGTAAATCACATTTTACTCGCATTATGGCCAGAGAGATGGGCAAGCCCGTCACTCAGGGGGAAATGGAAATTGAAAAATGTGCCTGGGTTTGTGAACACTATGCACAGTACACACAGCAATATTTAGCCGATAGAAATATCAACACGGAAAACAGTGAATCCTTTGTCACTTTCCAGCCTTTAGGTGTCATTTATATGATCATGCCATGGAATTTTCCTTTCTGGCAGGTTATCCGGGGAGCCGCTCCAACCATTATGGCTGGTAATACTCTTGTTTTAAAACACGCCTCTAATGTTTTTTCCTGTGCTTTGGCCATTGAACAGCTGTTTATTGATGCTGGTTTTCCGGAAAATGTTTTTCGTACTTTATTGACGGGTTCACAGACCTCTGCTGATATTATCGCCCATCCTAAAATCCAGGCCGTTACCCTAACCGGTAGTGAACGTGCCGGTCAGCAGGTTGCCATGGAAGCCGGACGCAATTTAAAGAAAAGTGTTTTAGAATTAGGCGGCAGTGATGCCTATATTATTCTTGAAGATGCTGATATCGATGCGGCCGTCAATAGCTGCGCAACATCCAGAATGCTCAACGCTGGTCAGGTGTGCATTGCAGCCAAACGCTTCATAGTTGTCGAAGCTGTTAGACAAGAGTTTGAAGAAAAAATTCTTCAGTTAATGAAAAGCTATGTCATGGGGGATCCGCTTGATCCTGAAACTAATTTTGGTCCCATGGCTAAGATGCATTTACGCGACGAGCTGCATCAGCAGGTGATGAGCAGTATTGAACAGGGTGCAGAATTAAAGTTAGGGGGTAAAATACCCGACACGCCTGGTGCATGGTATCCAGCAACACTGCTAAGCAATGTAAAAAAAGGCATGACTGCTTTTTCTGAAGAATTATTCGGCCCTGTGGCCTGTATTATTTCAGCAAAAGATGAGCAGAAAGCTATTGGTTTTGCCAATGATACTGTTTATGGCTTAGGTGCAGCCATTTTCAGCAAAGATATTAAAAAAGCCCGTCATCTTGCCCGCGATGTAGTACAGGCCGGCACTTGTGTGGTCAATGATTTCGTTAAAAGTGACCCCAGACTGCCTTTTGGCGGCATTAAACGCTCCGGTTACGGCCGTGAAATCGGTGAATTCGGGATTCATGAGTTTGTTAATATTAAAACTATTGTTGTCAGATAGAGACGTTGCATGCAACGTCTCTACAACAAGGGGCTCTTCGTCCGCTAAAGCAGCATGTGCCACAGCTAAGCGTGCAATAGGAACCCTCGGTCCGGAACAGGAAACATAGTCCAGACCAATTTTATGACAAAATTCAATTGAACTCGGATGACCGCCATGTTCACCGCAAATGCCGATAGACATATCCTTACGCTTTGCTCTGCCCCAGTCAACAGCCAGTTCCATTAATTTACCCACACCTTTTCTATCCAATACTTCAAAGGGATTATCTTGCAGAATGCCGCGCTCATTATACAGAGGCAGGAACTTGTTTTCTGCATCTTCTCTGGAGAACGAGAAGGTTGCCTGGCTTAAATCATTGGTTCCAAAGGAGAAGAATTCGGCTACTTCAGCCAGAGATCCTGCTCTCATACAGGCCCTGACTACTTCTAACATAGAGCCAAATTTATAATTTACCTTCAGGTTATAACTTTTCTCAACTTCGGCATGAATTGAATCGGTAAACTCTTTAATAAACTTAAGCTCTTCTACCGTTGATACCTGAGGAATCATAATATGCGGTCTGACATCCACTCCTTTAGCAATACATTCAGCACTGGCTTCCAGAATAGCTCTGATCTGCATGGAATAAATCTCCGGGAAAGTAATGCCCAGTCTCACGCCGCGATGTCCTAACATGGGATTCGTTTCATAGAGAGCTCTGACTTTTCTCAGCATACTGGTCTTTTTATTAATCGCTTCTTCAACCAGATGCGGGTCAACCATGCTGGGTAAGACTACTTTATCACTCAGTTTCCGGCTTGGATCACTGGCTAATAAATTCATTGTATTAGCTAAAACACTTGCACCTCCTGCCATTTCATAGAGATGCTTTAATTGTTTAATTTCACTTTTCAGCTGATTTTCAGAAGGTAGGAATTCATGGATAGGCGGATCCAGTAAGCGAATAATAACCTTGCGCGGAGACATTACCTCAAACAGGCCTTTAAAATCTGCCCGTTGAATGGGTAATAAATTATCTAACGCCTGTTGACGCTGCAGCTTATCATCTGCAACAATCATTTCAATCACCATCGGCAAGCGTTCCGGATCATTAAACATCCGCTCTGTACGACATAAGCCTATGCCCATTGCACCATAGGTAATTGCTTTTGCAGCATCTGCCGGTGTATCCGCATTGGCCATCACCTTCAGTCGTGCAACTTCATCCGCCCAGGAGAGCAGGATGTTCAACTCATTAGTAAATTCAGCTTCTACGGTAGCCACCTGCCCCTGA
>DAOVUE010000093.1 GCA_030632745.1 Pseudomonadota bacterium
CGTGATGTGTCGAATAGTCATCATCAGTTAAAACAAAGTCATAATACGCAGCAGCACTATCTATTGTCAAAAACGCTATTGTCAAAAAAGCTATTGTCAAAAAATGCATCACTGGAAATTATCCAGAATACTTATAATAACGACAGGCGCTGTATCATTAAGCTACTTCCGGTTCAGGAGTCAGGAAAACAAACAGGGTTTAATAAACAGGCTTTATTAAGTAAAGAGCTTATAGTCTCTTTTAGAAAGGGAGGTGAGCGCTTTAGAAAAACAGCGGATGCTCACTCACAGCAATTGAAACACTGGTTTCAGGAACAGGGAATTCCACCCTGGGAGAGAGAGCAAATACCTCTCATTTATTGGGGTGAAGAATTGATACAGGTGGGTAATGATATTGTGAATGAGTCGTTGATCTCAGATGATAAAGATAATTCACTGATTATTTGCTGGATAAGTGCAGATTGGGATGAATTTTCTGACAAAAAACGGTAAGATACTGCACTTCCTTTTTTATGAATCAATAGACATGGATTTGAGAACCTGATTCTAAGAACATGGTTCTAAACTCATGATTTCTGGAGCTTTAACAAGCAGATAAAATCGAATGACTAAATATATTTTTATTACCGGAGGTGTAGTTTCCTCTCTGGGTAAAGGAATTGCCTCTGCATCACTGGCTGCTTTATTGGAAGCTCGTGGTTTAAAAGTGACTTTACTGAAATTAGATCCTTATATTAATGTGGATCCAGGTACTATGAGTCCTTTCCAGCATGGTGAAGTTTATGTTACTGAGGACGGAGCTGAAACCGATCTTGATCTGGGACATTATGAGCGTTTTGTGCGTACTAATATGCATCAAAGCAATAACTTTACCGCTGGTAGAGTGTATGAAAGCGTGTTATTCAAAGAACGCAGGGGAGACTATCTTGGTGCTACAGTTCAGGTCATTCCCCATATTACGGATGAAATAAAAGAACGTATCTACCTGGGCGCTGGAGATGCGGATGTTGCCATGGTTGAAATTGGCGGCACAGTGGGTGATATTGAATCATTACCCTTTATGGAAGCTATTCGCCAGATTGGTATACAAAAGGGTAGTGAACATACTTTATTCATGCATTTAACTTTGCTGCCCTATATTTCTACTGCCGGTGAATTGAAAACTAAACCGACCCAGCATTCTGTAAAAGAACTGCAATCTATCGGTATTCGCCCTGATATTCTGGTGTGCCGTGCTGATCGTGATATCCCTGCTGAAGAACGCCGCAAAATTGCTTTGTTTACTAATGTAGAAGAAAGAGGGGTCATATCAGCCATTGATGTGGATAGTATCTATCGTATCCCGCTCTTGTATCATGAACAAAAACTCGATCAATTAGTGGTTGAAAAGTTAAAACTGGATGTGCCGGAAGCGGATTTATCGCAGTGGCAGGCCGTAGTAGATGCTCAGAATTCACCTAAGGGTGAAGTTAATGTCGCTATGGTAGGAAAATATGTTGATTTAACCGAGTCTTATAAATCTTTATCAGAGTCTTTAATTCATGCAGGTATTCACACTTCAACCAAAGTTAAAATTACCTATATTGATTCTGAACAAATTGAAAAAAATGGTTTTGACTGTCTTAAATCAATGGATGCCATTCTAGTGCCCGGCGGATTTGGCACTCGCGGTGTAGAAGGTAAAATTTTAGCCGCCCAATATGCGCGTGAAAATAAAGTGCCTTATTTAGGTATTTGCCTGGGTATGCAGGTTGCTGTGATTGAATACGCAAGAAACGTTGCCCGGCTGGATAAGGCTCATAGTACTGAGTTTGACAGCAAAACCCCTAATCCGGTTATTGCTCTAATCACTGAATGGCGTAAAGAAGACGGTACTATTGAAACTCGTGATGAAAATACCGATCTGGGCGGCACCATGCGCTTAGGTGGTCAGCCCTGCAAACTGAATAATAATTCTCTGGTAAAAAAGGTGTATGGCAAAGAAGTGATTGTGGAACGTCATCGCCATCGATATGAATTTAATAACCAGTATCGTGAACCATTAGCCAATGCGGGTTTGTCTTTTACGGGTATTTCAATCGATGAGAATTTAGTTGAAGTGATAGAGGTTGCCGATCATCCCTGGTTTCTTGGCTGCCAGTTTCACCCTGAATTTACTTCAACCCCCAGAGACGGTCATCCTTTGTTTACCAGTTATATCAATGCAGCCCGGACTCATGCCGGTTTGCCGATTGAAAATGAAGAAGGGAAGTTGTTCTAATGAATTCTTCTGTTATTAATATCTGCGGTTTCGAAATAGGATTGGATAAGCCTCTATTTTTAATTGCCGGTCCCTGTGTGATTGAAAGTGAAGCGATGGCTTTTACAACAGCGGAAAGTTTGAAAAAAATATCTGAGGAATTGAATATTCCCTTTATTTATAAATCCTCTTTTGATAAAGCCAATCGAACCTCCAGTCACAGTTATCGTGGACCGGGTATAACACAGGGACTGGAAATTCTGCGCAAAGTAAAAGATGAATTTGATTTAGCCTTATTGACCGATGTTCACGAAGATACTCCTCTGGATGAAGTCGCAGATGTTGTTGATGTGCTGCAAACTCCAGCTTTTTTATGCCGTCAAACGAACTTTATTAAAAATGTGGCGTCTATAGGTAAACCGGTTAATATAAAAAAAGGCCAGTTTCTGGCACCCTGGGATATGAAAAACGTTATGGATAAGGCCAGAGAAACAGGTAATCAGCAGATTATGGCCTGTGAACGTGGTGTGAGCTTTGGCTACAATAATCTGGTATCCGATATGCGTTCCCTGGCAGTGATGCGTGAAACAGACTGTCCGGTAGTTTATGATGCAACTCATTCAGTACAGCAGCCTGGAGGGCTGGGTGGCTGTTCAGGCGGTAATCGGGAATTTGTTCCCGTATTAGCAAGAGCTGCCGTTGCCAGCGGAGTGTCAGGTTTGTTTATGGAAACACATCCTGACCCGGATAAGGCATTAAGTGACGGGCCAAACTCATGGCCATTAGATAAAATGAGTGATTTATTAAAAATGTTGATGGATATTGATAGCCTGGTTAAATCAAAGCCATTTGCAGAGAATACATTGTAAGTTATTAGGTCGATTGGTGTATATAACCCGTACCTTGGAGTATGGTCTTCCTTTTCGGGGACGCCGTCAATACGTCCATGTAGGCTTAAATGCAGCATCCATGCTGCAGATACCCCTGAAATGAACACCATACCCCAAGGTACTGCTAGAGTCATATACCTCACGATTGAAGATCAAGATCAAAAGCTAAGAACTTTAGTTTTTTGCTCTGACCGTGATATAAATTATATGGCTCTTCACATCATTACGTACTTAGTTGGAATTTTTTTGATTTAGGTCTTTTGATTTTAGTCCCTCCCTTTTTTAAAGGGAGGTTAGGTGGGTTTAAACAGCTTAGAACAACCCCCGCGTTCCCCCTTTTACCCATACGGGCACCGAGGTAAAAAAGGGGGAAGCAAAAGCCAAGTACGTAATAAAGTGATGAACCAATTATATGAGTAGTGTTGAGAAGTCTGATTACAATACTCAAAGTTAAAAAATTAAACACAAAATTTAAGGAACAGAAATGTCAGATATGACGATTGTTGATGTAAAAGCAAGAGAAGTGATTGATTCACGTGGTAATCCTACGGTTGAAGCGGATGTTATTTTAGAAAGTGGTGCAATGGGTCGTGCGATTGTTCCTTCCGGTGCTTCAACGGGAGCCAGAGAGGCGATTGAATTACGTGACGGGGATAAGTCACGCTTTCTGGGTAAGGGTGTTTTAAAGGCTGTTAATAATGTAAATGGTGAGATTAAAGACGCTGTTGTCGGTATGAGTGCTGATGATCAAACGGGTATTGATAATAAAATGATTGCCCTGGACGGCACTGACAATAAAGATCGTTTAGGTGCAAATGCCTTATTGGCCGTTTCTTTAGCTACTGCACATGCAGCCGCAAAGGAAAATAATGTTTCCTTATATGCTCAATTAGGTGGTGAAGGCCCATTTACTATGCCGGTACCGATGATGAATATTATCAATGGTGGTGAGCATGCTGATAATAATGTCGATATCCAGGAATTTATGATTTTGCCTACAGGTGCTGCATCAATGCCTGAAGCGATTCGCTGCGGGGCGGAAATATTTCATGCATTAAAGAAAGTACTCAGCAGCAAAGGCTTGAACACCGCTGTAGGTGATGAAGGTGGTTTTGCACCGGATTTACCATCCAATGAAGCAGCTATTGAAATTATTTTAGAAGCCATTGAAGCGGCTGGATATAAAGCCGGAGAAGATGTTTTTCTTGGTATTGATGCGGCGAGTTCTGAGTTTTATAAAGATGGTAAGTATGTTCTTGCCTCAGAAAATAAATCATTAAGCTCTGCAGAAATGGTTGATTACCTGGCAGCCTGGGTAGAAAAATATCCATTGATTACCATTGAAGATGGTCTGGATGAAAATGACTGGGACGGCTGGAAGTTACTGACTGAAAAACTGGGTAAGAAAGTTCAGCTAGTGGGCGATGATCTTTATGTAACGAATCCAAAAATCTTTAAAGAAGGTATTGATAAAGGCATTGCTAATTCAATTTTAATTAAAGTAAATCAAATTGGTACTTTAACCGAAACACTGCAGGCTATTCAGATGGCAAAAGATGCGGGCTATACTGCCGTGGTTTCGCATCGTTCCGGTGAGACTGAAGATACTACTATTGCTGATCTGGCCGTGGCGACCTCTTGTGGGCAAATTAAAACCGGCTCATTATCACGTTCAGACAGGATAGCTAAGTATAATCAGCTGATTCGTATTAATGAAGAATTGGGTGATAAAGCGATTTATCCGGGTAAAGATACTTTTTATAACCTTAAATAAACCTTTAGTATGAATTACATTATTGCTTTTTTACTGTTCTTATTAGTAATATTGCAATATGACCTATGGGTTGGCAAAGGTAGTATCCATGAAGTGAGACAGCTTGAAACGGCTATTCAACAGCAAGTAAAAGAAAATTTTGGCCTCAAAGAGCGTAATGATACTCTACAGGCTGAGGTCATTGACTTGAAATATGGTCTTGAAGCTATTGAAGAGCGGGCACGCACTGAACTTGGAATGATTCGGGAAGATGAAGTGTTTTTTCACATCATTGAAACAAAAAATGAAGTAAAAAAATAAGATGCAGCAATATTGGGCTATTATTCCTGCAGCGGGTGTGGGCAGGCGGATGGGAAGTCATATTCCCAAACAATATTTACCGCTGGCAGAAAAGACGGTGTTAGAGCAGACTCTGTCTGTTTTTATACAGCATGAAAAAATTACCGGTATTGTTGTTGCAGTGACTGAGGGTGATCCTTATTGGCAGGATATCTTCGAATCTTATAATCATCAATCAAATACTGCTGAACCGGTAAAACCCATCATTGTTGCCTCCGGAGGGGAAGAGCGTTGTTATTCAGTGCTTAATGCCCTGCTTGAATTAGACTCCCAGAGTGATTTTTATGCAATAAAAGAAAATGATTGGGTGCTAGTTCATGATGCGGCTCGCCCCTGTCTTAAATCCACTGATATTGATCACCTCATTGAACAATTAAGTGATACTGCAGAGGGTGGTTTATTAGGTCTGCCTATGGCAGATACGGTTAAACGTTGTAATAGCGAACTGCAGGTTATTGAAACCGTAGATCGCAGCGAACTATGGCGTGCATTAACGCCGCAAATGTTTCCTTTAAAATTATTAAAGGATTCTCTTGAACAGGCAATAAAAAATAAACAGCTGGTGACGGATGAAGCTTCAGCAATTGAATTGCGCGGTTTGA
Source organism: Pseudomonadota bacterium (assembly GCA_030632745.1). Classification (GTDB taxonomy): domain Bacteria; phylum Pseudomonadota; class Gammaproteobacteria; order GRL18; family GRL18; genus GRL18. Next base: position 5,845 of record DAOVUE010000093.1, read on the forward strand.
AGCCAAAAATGCTTGAAGGTTCAGCATCTAATATTAAAATTACTCATCCGGGTGATTTGCAACTGGCTGAACTGTTTTTTAGCGAAAAATAAAGACGCTGCATGCAGCGTCTCTACAGTGATGGGGATAGGAGTAATATGGTAAGAATAGGGCATGGTTATGATGCACATCGATTTTCTGATGACGATATAATGGCTGATGATCATGATACTCATATTATTATCGGCGGCGTAAAAATCCCTCATTCCCATGCTTTGCAGGCTCATTCTGATGGTGATGTATTAATTCATGCTTTATGCGATGCCTTATTAGGATCTCTGGCATTAGGTGATATAGGTAAACACTTTCCGGATACGTCAGCAGAATTTAAAAATATTGATAGTCGAATTTTGCTTAGAAAAGTCATGCAGTCAGTCTTTGCAGCAGACTATAACATTGCTAATGTTGATATGACAATTATTGCCCAGCTTCCCAAAATGGCACCGCATATAGAATTGATGCGTGGTCTGCTGGCCGAAGATCTGCATATCAGCTTGTCGCAGATTAATATAAAAGCCACTACAACTGAAAAAATGGGCTTTACCGGTCGTGAAGAAGGTATTGCCGCTCATGCTGTTGTATGTGTTCAATCCTCTGTTCAGGGCAAGTCTCTCCAGGATAACTCTCTTCAGGATAA
>DAOVUE010000354.1 GCA_030632745.1 Pseudomonadota bacterium
ACATACTGTCTTCAATTTCCTGTCCCAGATCTTCATCTACATTTTTGATACCTTCCATAATGGAAGCTTCTGCAGTACCATCCACAAAGTTCATAATATCTGCAGCCGTCTTAATACCGCCCACACTGGATGCACGAATACTCCCATCAGTACCGGAAAATTGTTTTTCAAGAATTTCATCTAATTCAAATAAAGCGGCCGGCTGAATAGTCTCCAGACTTGCAATACGCATCATGATATCAGCGCGGGAGTTTTCTGCCAGATGGGAGATAACCTGACCCGCTTGATCGGCTTCCAGATAGGAAAGAACAATGGCGATAATTTGCGGATGTTCGAGACGTATCACTTCGGCAATAGAGCGTGGTTCCATCCACTTTAAAGCTTCCAGGCCTTTAGACTGTCGTCCCAACAGGATCCGGTCAATCACACCACCCGCTTTATCTGAGCCTAAGGCCTTATTTAAAACATTGCGCAGATAATCTTCCGAGCCCATCCCCAATGCGGTTTGCCCCCCCACAATGTCATTAAAATCCTGTAACACACCGGTGGCTTTTTCCTTGTCTACATTGCTGATGCTTGCCATAGCTTCACCAATGCTTTGTACTTCTTTGGGACCCAGATGCTTAAGAATTTCAGAGGCTTCCTCTTCACCCACGGACATAAGGAAAACAGCTACTTGCTGTATTCCTTCCAGCCCGCCAACATCCTCCTGTGTATTTTCTTCTGCCATTTCTTCACCCTAATTGATCAGGCTGCCATCCAGTTTTTAACGACCTGAGCAGCAATTTGTGGATCTTCTACGACTATTTTACGAGCCCTGTTTAATTGCACTTCATATTCATCGGGTGGTTTAGGTAAAGCATCTGCTGCTTCAGCAACATTTTCTGTTCCGCCTGCGACACCAGCTTGCAGTGCAGTCTGACCTTCATCAGCAGCGCCGTCAATAGCCATAATTTCTTTTTTTGTACGAGACAAATTATTAAAGGCCGGCTTGATCACTCCAAATATCAAATACAGAACAACCAGTGCTGCCAGCCCCTGTTTTATGGCTGGAACAAGCCAGGCTTGCTCCCACACCGGTACATCGGGTAAGGCTTCTATTGCAGTAACAACAAAACCTGCATTGATAATATTTACCGTGTCACCCCGTTGAGCATTGAAGCCAACGGCTTCCCTGACTAAAGTGGTAATACGTTTAATCTCATCTTCTGTTCGAGGATTCATCGCAACACTACCATCATCAGCTACTACTCGTTTATCGTCCACAACAACAGCAATTGATATTCTTTTTACATTACCTGTTGCCAGTTGAGTATGACTTATGGTTTTATCTAATTCAAAGTTTTGGGTTGTAGCTTCTTTATTTCTGAAAAGAGCCTGAGCTTCATCTTCACCATCATCCGTGTTATAGTCTGTCGCTGTTTCAGGTGCAATTGAGCCGCCCGGAGGCTGATTTGATAAAGCGCCGGGAACACCTGCATCACTATTAGCAGAAACACGTTCAACAAGCTGCTGTTTACTGCGCGTGGATGACACATCCGGATTAAAAACCTCTGAGGTCTTTTCGATCCGCGTAAAGTCTATATCCGCATTAACCTGAGCTTTAAAACCATCACGCCCCAGAAACGGACTTAAAATATTATCAATCCGATTAATATAATTTTGTTCTACCTGCTGAGTATATTCCAGTTGATCCGTATTTAATAACCGTTCTTTATCACCTGCATCTGTTAACAAACGTCCCATTTGATCCACAATTGAGATTTCTTCCACCTCAAGATCAGGCACACTGGAAGCTACCATATAGCTTATAGCAGATACTTGCTCATCAGTCATACGATGACCAGAAAAGAGATTAACGACTACAGAGGCACTGGCTTTTTTGCGATTCCTGACAAATACAGATTCTTTGGGCAGGGCAAGATGGACCCGGGCAGATTTAACACTACGAAAAGAAGCAATAGAACGGGATAACTCTTCTTCCAGAGCATGCTGATAACGTGCGGATTGTATAAATTGACTGGTACCAAAACCCTGTTCTTCATTTAAGATATCAAAGCCCTGAGGTTTTATATGCGGTAAGCCCTGAGCAGCTAACTGCATACGGGCATTCTCAACCTCATTGGCTGAGACCATAATGCCCCCGGCACTTAATTTATATTTAATATTGCTCTGTTCCAGAGCAGCGGCAAGCTGAGAAAGTTCTGTATCAGGTAACTCAGCATAGAGCGTTGTATAATCCGGTGATTGTGACCATAAAACAATGGCAACACCCAGGGCTACACTGGCAGCCAAACCCACGATTAAACCGGCCTGACGCAGCAAAGGTGCTTCACTGATATTTTGTAATGCCAGCATTGAATTTCTTGTTGTTTTTATTTCTTCTTCAGCCATAACGGCTTACTCCTAAACGATAACTACACTCGGATACTCTTAACTTCTTCATAAGCCTTTAATAATTTATTTCTTATCTCAAGCATGGCTCCAAAAGCCACACTGGATTTCTCAGAAGCTATCATAACCTGTGCTAAATCAACACCCTCCTGACCTGAAATAAAATCATTGCGTAATGCTTTAGACTCACCTTGAATTGAATTAACCTGTTGAATGGCTGATTTCAGCAAACTGCTGAACTCAACGTTTTGTGGTTCTGCAAGCGGATTGCCCGGTAAACCCTCATTATTAATCTGTAAGGGTGTGCTATTAGCAGCGGCCAAATCTGTCATGGAACGCATCTGCAGCATCATACTGGATGTGTTTATATCATTAATCATTTTATTCTCCTGAAGGCTGACAGTTTATACGTCAACTTATGCATCAACTTTTGGGGACTGACCAATTCTGCTTTACACTTTAAAACTTACCCCCCTCCTAACCTCCCCCCTGAAAAAGACCAAAGGGGAGGAACTAAGAGCTAGAGCCCTACT
>DAOVUE010000036.1 GCA_030632745.1 Pseudomonadota bacterium
AATGGTAGCTATGAGTGGACTTGAACCACCGACCCCAGCATTATGAATGCTGTGCTCTAACCAGCTGAGCTACATAGCCATCAACTCTTCTGTAGTTGGTATAAGTTAGTATAAAAAGCAACTACAGAAGAGAGGCGCACATTTTACTTTATAATGAACTTTTGTCAACAAATATATTAGACTAAACATTAAACCTGAGGTGTAAAACATCACCAGCCTGCACAATGTAGTCTTTACCTTCAACCCTTAACTGGCCCTTTTCTGTGGCTCCCGCCTCTCCCTGATATTCGATAAAATCATTATAAGCAATAACTTCAGCACGAATAAAACCTCGCTCAAAGTCTGTATGGATAACTGCAGCGGCTTTTGGTGCCGTTGCACCAACAGAAACCGTCCAGGCTCTGACTTCTTTAACTCCTGCAGTAAAATAGGTTTGCAGTTTAAGCAGTTCATAGCCTGCTCGTATCACTCGATTAAGCCCCGGTTCTTCCAGGCCTAAGTCTTCAAGAAATTCTTTTAGATCTGCTGCTTCCAGTTCAACCATTTCAGATTCTATGGCCGCACAAATACTCACTACCCGTGAACCTTCTTTATCAGCATACTCTCTCACCTTATCCAGGTAAGAGTTATTTTCAAAACCCTCTTCATCTACATTTGCCACATAAACTGTAGGTTTAAGGGTCAGCAATTGTAAGTCGCGAATTTCTAACTGTTCTTCTTCACTAAGTCCCAGAGTTCTCGCTGTTTCACCTTTCTCAAGGTGTGCAAGAATTTTTTCCAGTAAGGTCTTTCGTGCGATCGCTTCTTTATCACCACTTTTGGAGTTCTTAGCTGCTTTATGATGCGCCTTTTCAACACTCTCCAAATCTGCCAAGGTCAATTCAGTGTTAATAATTTCAATGTCATCAATGGGATCAATTTTTCCTGACACATGAACGATATCATCATTCTCGAAACATCTTACTACATGTGCAATGGCTTCTGTTTCTCTGATATTAGCTAAAAACTTATTGCCTAAGCCCTCACCTTTTGATGCACCTTCAACTAAACCTGCAATATCTACAAACTCCATAGAGGTTGCTATCACTCGTTCCGGTTTAACTATTGCTGCTAAAGCGTCCAGTCTAGGATCCGGCATCGGTACAACACCGACATTAGGTTCTATGGTACAAAATGGATAGTTTTCAGCCTGAATACCGGCTTTTGTCAAAGCATTGAATAGGGTTGATTTACCAACATTCGGCAAACCGACAATTCCACATTTAAATCCCATGATTTTTTCTCTATTGTCTGTTATTATTTGCTGTGCAGCTGATTCATGGCTTTTTGCATTTCGCCCTGTAATATCAGTTCGATTGAATCAATGGATTTATCTATAGCTGATTCAATTAATATTTTTTCACTTTGGGGTGTCTTCCCCAGTACAAAACCCACCACTTGTTCTTTACTGCCCGGATGTCCAATCCCTAAACGTAATCGATAGAAATTTTTGTCCGCTAATTGTGCAATACTATCACGCAGGCCATTATGACCGCCATGACCACCACCCTGCTTTAGTTTTACAACTCCAGGCGATAAGTCGAGATCATCATGTACGATAAGAATTTGTTCAGGCTGAATTTTATAAAACCGGGCAAGTTGGGCAATTGCCTGTCCGCTGCGGTTCATGAAGGTAGACGGCTTGATAAGCCATACCGATCCGGATGCAGTATTTAATCGACCCAGCTGAGCAGAAAACTTAGACTCATTTTTCAAGGTGATATTATATTTTGAAACTAATTGATCAATAAACCAGAAACCTGCATTGTGACGTGTTTTTTCATACTCATTACCAGGATTACCTAATCCAGCAATTATTTGAATATTATTATCAGGCATTTTATTTTAAACAGGCTGTTATAAAGGATAAGCTATAAGCTCCCAGGGAGCTTATAGCTTATTGTTTAGAAATGTTTGTTGTTTACGCATACATATCAGTTAGAAAACGTAACTAACAAAAATTTCCTGAAAAATAATCAATTAATGATTATTCCTCTTCTTCACCGCTCGTATCAGCTTCAGCTTCTCCAGCTTCTACTTCTTCATCCAGCATTTCACCGCGAGGCATGTGAATGGCTGCAACTGCCTGATCATGTCCTTCACCCTGAGCCAGGATAAGACTGGTAACACCCTCTGGAAGCTTAAGATCCGATAAATGCACAGATTCACCATCATCCACTTCAGCCATATCAACTTCAATAAATTCCGGCAAATCAGCAGGTAAACAGCTGATCTCTATTTCAGACATAAGGTGAGATACAAGACCGCCCGCTTTCACACCCGGACATGACTCTTCGTTAAGGAAGTGTAGTGGTACATTAACATGTAACTCATGATGCGCATCAATACGTAAAAAATCAGCATGCATGATCTGCATTTTTGCGGGGTGACGCTGCATATCTTTGATAATGACCTGCTCAACAGAACCGTCAACGTCAATACTTAAAATACTTGAAAAGAATGCCTCATCTTCACAAGCATGCATAATATCATTGTGCTTTATGGTTAGCATAGCCGGCTCTTTACCCGCTCCATAAATAATTGCAGGAACTTCACTCGCATGACGCAGGCGGCGGCTCGCACCTTTCCCTGTATCAGTTCGTAGTTCTGCAGTAAGAGTAAAATTAGAACTCATTGTGGTTTATCTCCAAATTTAAATTTAAATTTTCTGTCATCGCGACCAATGAACAGAGCGTTGTGCAGGATATTCGCCCGCTGAATTTATAAATAATAAGATTATTATTTATAAATCCTTAAAACTATAGACTCCTGCTAAAAGCTTGCCCCTAGCGAATGCAGGGGACTGCAGGAATGACACTATCTATAAGTATTTCATTTAATCCATATAGAGAGAACTAACCGATTCTTCGAGATTAATTCGCATCATTGTTTCGCCTAAAATAATGGCACTACTGAGCTGACGAATTTTACTGCATTGTCGTGCTTCTTCTCTCAATGGTATAGTATCTGTCACAACTAAATGATCCAGTTCAGACTCATTAATATTATCAATTGCAGAACCGGATAAAACCGGGTGAGTAATATAGGCCATTACCTGCGCCGCACCCCGTGCTTTTAATGCTTCAGCGGCCTTACATAAAGTACCTGCGGTATCCACCAGGTCATCAATCAAAATACAGGAACGTCCTTCAACATCACCAATAATATTCATTACTTTTGCTACATTGGCTTTAGGCCGGCGTTTATCAATAATGGCCAAATCAGCATCATCCAGGCGTTTAGCCAGAGCCCTGGCTCTAACCACCCCTCCGACATCCGGTGAAACAACCATTTGATCCGGATATTTCTGACGCCAGATATCACCTAATAAAATGGGTGATGCATAGACATTATCGACCGGTATATCAAAAAAACCCTGAATTTGATCAGAATGCAGGTCAACCGTCATCATACGGTTAATGCCAACCCCGGTAAACATATTAGCCACTACTTTTGCTGTAATCGCCACACGGGCGGAGCGTGGTCGTCTATCCTGTCTGGCATAACCAAAGTAAGGGACTACAGCTGTGATGCGTCGTGCTGAAGAACGGCGAATAGCATCAGCCATTACCATTAATTCCATCAGATGATCATTTGCAGGCTGACTAGTAGGCTGAACAATAAAAACGTCTTTTCCACGTACATTCTCCATGAGTTCAACCATGATCTCACTATCACTGAACGTATCAACAGAAACCTTACCTAAAGGCATATTCAGATGTTTACATATGTTTCGTGCGAGTGTCGGGTTAGCATTTCCCGTAAAAACCATCATATCTGAATCGGACACTTTGTGTTCCCCGGATGGAAAAAATTAAATTATACCGAGTTATGGAAAATAATAAAGTGAAATCAGTTAGCTTACTGAAATAGTCTCTATTTTTTAATTGGCTCAGGGCTATTAGTTTTGTATGCTTTAGAGAAAATTTTATAGGTTAGTTATTAAGCTGAAGAATTAAAGAATTGGCTGGGCCGGCAGGATTCGAACCTGCGCATGCCAGGATCAAAACCTGGTGCCTTACCGCTTGGCGACGGCCCAATAATAACCAAACATTTATTCGTATTAAGTCAAGCTCTTTCAATGCCTCTGTAATACTTTCTGTAACACTTAAAGTTACATGGCTTCAAAATAACGCCTTACGAAAAATGTGGGTGGATTATACGCTGAAAATTTCCAATTGTCACATCATAAATTGATTTTTTTACTAATTTCTATCTTTCTATGAATTGTTTTTATTCTGTTTTTAATGAGTACAGAGGGGAAATATTGACTCCCCTGGCAATAAACCCACCAAACTGTTCAGGTTTTTGATGTAAAATTTTCTCAGCTTCAGATTTTGATGCTGCTGAAACAAATACACAGGAACCAGTCCCTGTCATTCTTGGCTGTGAAAATTGTGCCAGCCATTGAAGTGCCTGTTCAACTTCAGGATACAGATCACACACAACAGCTTCACAGACATTATTAGCTTCACCGGCTAAAAATTGTTTCATATTCACAGGTGTACAATTTCTTTGTAATAAAGATGAGTTGAAAACCTCTGCAGTCGATACAGAAACAGCAGGAATAAGTACCACAAAATAAGGCTCATCCAATTGTATAGGACTTATATCATCTCCAACACCTTCCGCCCAGGCTGCAAATCCATGTATGAAAACAGGAACATCAGCACCCAGCTGCAGTCCTAACTTTGCCAGTTCTGTTAAATCGATGTTAAGTTCCCAAAGCTGATTCAAAGCCACCAGAGTGGTTGCTGCATCACTACTGCCGCCGCCCAAACCGCCTCCCATAGGCAGGCGTTTTATAATGCTAATTTGAACACCATGGTGACAATTTGCATATTTCTGCAATAACTTAGCTGCTTTTACAGTTAAATCATCTTCTGCTTTAACGCCCGGCAGGGGATTAGCATGTAAAATATCAGTGCTATTTAATATTTTAAAACTGAGTTCATCAGAAAAATCTAAAAATTGAAAAACAGTCTGTAACTCATGATAACCATCCTCCCGGCGGCCTGTAATATGCAAAAATCGATTTATTTTGGCCGGTGCCAGCCAGGTAGTCTTCATATTAGTTATTCTTTTTCTGCAGTGGAAACTCCCACTTTGTAACCACAATTTTAATTTTTATATCCTGTTCTATCACAATAATTTTTTTCGGCAGTAAATACTCTCCAACGGGCATCCGTTTAGGGTATTGAATGTGCCATCCCAATTGATCAAGCTCAGTGATTTGCTGTTGTTCATTATATTTGGCTTTGGCCGGCATGGCGGGATTAGGAGCACCATAAGACCAGTATCGCAGTGAAGAGACTGGAAATTTCCACCCCGTCTGCTGCAGTAATAATTGTTCCAGATTATCACTGGTCAGCTCAGATGATGGAGTTTTAAGCACAATGTTTTGTCCTGTTTGACTCAGCTGCAGTTCTGTTTCGCCAAAGGGTCCGGTAAAACTGATTTGAAAATCTTCTTTTTCCTGTAGCCAGTTAAACTTAGCATACCAGTTTTCATTACCACTTATCACACTGATACGTCCTGACATTGTCCACACTTGAGGAAAATTGTATAAAGATTTATGCAGCACGGGATCAGCTGTTACGGATGGCTGTATTAAACTGCAGCCGGACATTGTAAAAAAAATTGTAAAAAGTAGTAATATGACACTAAGTAGTTGAGCACGGGCTAAAAATTTATAATACATGTTCTATTTCAAATAACGTGTGGTAATACTCACTAACACCTGATGCTCGGGATCTTTTTTCAAAGCTTTCTGCCAGATAACAGTTGCTTCGGTGGTTTTCCCGAGAATCCATAACACTTCACCCAGGTGAGCGGCAATTTCCGGATCAGGCTCTTTATCATACGCTTGTCTAAGATAACCCAGAGCTTCTTCATCTCTGCCCAGCTTATGTAAAATCCATCCCATACTGTCCAGCGTAGCCACATCCTCCGGATTAATTTCTAAAGCCTGTTCAATATACTGATATGCTTCCTGATAACGATCGGTTCGTTCCGCCAAAGTGTAACCCAAAGCATTTAATGCCTGATTATCTTTTGGATTATCCTTAAGAATAGAATGAAGATCTTGTTCTAATAAATCAATGCGATCAAATTTTTCAGCTGACATGGCTCGACCATATAACAAATCAGAGTTATCAGGTGCAATCTTTAATGCTTCACTATAGATATCATAAGCGGTTTTGTACTGTTTCGCCTGAGAGTATACCTCAGCTTTAATTTGTAATAGTGCAATACTTTGTTTATTAGTATCAGCATTAGCGTGTTCTAGCAGTTTAAAGGCCTGATCAAATTTTTTCTGCTGGGAATAAACAAGCACCAGTCCAAGATAGGCTTCAAAAGTATATTTTCCGTGTTTTACTCTTTTAAACCATTTTTCTGCCTCAGCATAATCTTCTCTGCCGACTTCCAGCTGAGCAATAAAATAGGCCGCTTCACTGGAATACAGTCTATAGGCATATAAGCGCTGCAGATATTGCTTACTTATATCAAGCTTATCCATTTCAATAGCCAGCAGACTGACAGCAAACAACACTTCAGGGGCAAGGTCTTGTTTCGCCAGTATCTGTACTTGTTTAAGAGCCTCTTCATAAGACTTGTTTTCAACCAGCATTCTGGTGAGTTCCAATCTTAAGGGTATATTGTCAGGCAGCTTATGTAATATTTTCTGCAAAACATTTATTGCTTCCGATGTCTTCTGCTGCTGCTTCAATAAATCAACCTTAAGCACCAGTGCCTGCACATAATCTGGCTTTATAGTCTGTATTTCAGCTAAATACTTTTCAGCAGCTGCATAATCACTATACTTTATGGCTAATTTTGTCTGATAAAGTTTGACTTCAAGTTCATCTTTATGATTTTGTATTAATTGGTTTAGAATCTTTTCGACGCGTTCCTGTTCTTCTATTGTATTCAGGGTTCCAGTAATACGCTTAAACCCTTGTTCAAAGTCAGCGCTTAAATTCAGTATTCTCTGCAAAGAAGCAGCAGCTTCATCATCCTGCTTTCTTGAAAGCTGCGAAGAGGCTAAAACCTGCAGCACATCAATATTATCAGGCTGAAGCTGAGACCATAGTTTGACCGATTTAAAGGTTTGTTCATCATTTTTTGCAACAAGAGCAACCCGGGTCGCTTTTCTGGCTAAACGACTATCGTTGGTTTCTTCAGCAGCCGTATAATATTTTTCAAATGCCAGCTTATAGTCTCCCCGCTGCAGAGAAATCTCTGCCAGCATCAAATCATAAAGCAATTGTGATGTTAACTTCTGCTTCGGCAACCTGCTGACTTTAGTTATGGTTTCAGTGCCGCTTTCAGCATCAGACGGTTGAGCAGATATTTTTACATCACTGAGGTTTTTATCAGCAGGCATTTCACTGTGTAAGTCACCTGCTGCAGAAGCATTATCAGACTGTTGATCATTTATCTGGCCGGCACAACCCGATAGAAAGTATCCCAGGAATAAACCGGAAACAATAAATAATACAGATTGGACTATAGCTTTGATCAATTTCATACAGCTCATTTTTTCCCGACAACACATAATATAACTTAAGGGACCTGGCATTTACCTCGGTGTCCCTTGAGGGTATTAAAGTCCCTAATTAATAATTAGACTAAACTCAATCTGAAAAAGTTCCAGAAATCAGCTCTAATGACTATGTTTATACCATAATATTGCTATTTTGGGTTAAAATTTATAATAAAATAAGAGATTACTTGAGTTTTTTGCAAAAGTTACGCAAAATATCCCGTTCTAAACAATAAACCTAAATATAATAAAAATATAATCTATGTCCTTGCTTGTACTTGGTATTAATCATAAAACTGCTCCGGTAAAAATTAGAGAACAGCTTTCATTTGCGCCTGAGACCATTCCAGACGCTTTAAGTGATCTTATTTCTCAAGATATAGTGAATGAAGCCGTTATCTTGTCAACCTGCAATCGTACAGAATTATATTGCCAGCTAAATTGTGAGGACAGTGAAGCAGCTGAAACAATTGATATTGTAGTTCAGTGGCTGAAAACTTATCATAATTTGATCGATACCGATATTTCAGAATATCTTTATCTGCACCCTAACAGAGATGCGGTTAAACATTTATTACGTGTTGCCAGCGGCCTGGACTCACTGGTTCTGGGTGAGCCTCAAATTCTCGGACAACTAAAATCCGCTTTTGCTGTAGCAAAAGAAAACAGTTCAGTCAGCCAGTTAATGCATAAACTCTTTCAGCATACTTTTAGTTGTGCCAAACAAGTCCGTACTGATACTGCTATTGGTGCCAGTGCGGTTTCAGTTGCTTTTGCTTCAGTCAGTCTGGCCCGACAGATTTTTAGTGATTTTCATGAGCATACGGCCTTATTAATCGGTGCAGGTGAAACCATTGAACTCGTTGCCCGGCACTTAAAGGAATCAGGTATCGGACGAATTATTATTGCCAATAGAACAGTTGAAAATGCCCACACTCTGGCACAGGAATTTGACGGCTATGCTATAGCCTTACATGAAATTCCAGTTCATCTGGCTGAAGCGGATATAGTGATCAGCTCCACAGCCAGTCAATTACCGATTCTGGGCAAAGGTACTGTCGAAGCGGCCATTACACCTCGTACACACGAGCCCATTTTTATCGCTGATATCGCTGTTCCCCGAGATATTGAAGAACAGGTTGGCGATCTGGAAGA
>DAOVUE010000308.1 GCA_030632745.1 Pseudomonadota bacterium
TAAGTGCTTAATGAAACGATTGCACAGAGGACGGGTTTGCCTGCCTGGGGACGCTTCAAGGGCATCCATGCCTCGCTTAAGTGAAAACATCCGTGTTTTCACAAACCCCAGTCAGACAAACCCATCCTCTGCACACTCTCTCACTGCATTTATCCTCACTTTTGGGGTTAAAGATCAGAAGCAAGAGCTGGTGGAATTCTACCGATAATGATATAGATTGAGTAGATAGGTGCCGGAGTGTAAGTCTTAATCCGATTGTATTCTTCTTTTGATGTTGCTCTGGCTCTTTCGCCCCTAGAGAGGGAATGACGTCAGAGTGATTTGGAGTGCAGGCTTATGTTTCAGGGGATTGTAAAAACATGGATGTTTTTACATAGCGGGCTACGGATGGCCTTGAAGCGTCCCCTGAAATATAAGCCTGCACTCCGAAGCTCGTATTGCCAAGCACCACATTCCCGAACGACTCCTATGGTTGTAAAGAAGACCAAAAGTACGCAATGATGTGAAGAACCCTTTTTCAGTTAATTAAAATATTTAAATCATTTTTAATAACTTGCTATGTGACTTTCATTTTGCTAACATTTTTGCGCAGTGTTATTAACTAACTGATTTAATAAATAAATCGTAGCAATTTTTTGTAACAATATGTATTGATTATTTAATCCTATATTCATACACAGCCAGGTGTAGGCTAATATAGGTCAGTATAAGCTGATTTACTAAGAGAATATTATGAAAAAATCTTTCCTTATCTTATCCGTGTTATGGCTATGTGTGTTGTGTGTTCTGCCCATGCAGGTATTGGCAGAAGATAGTCAGTCGACATCAACATCGTCATTCTCACAAGCTGAGTTAGATCAAATGCTGGCACCGATAGCCCTGTATCCTGATTCACTCCTGTCGCAGATTTTTATGGCAACCACCTATCCTGAAAGTGTAGCTGAGGCTGTAATCTGGTCAAAAGATAATCCTGACCAGGAAGGTGATAAGGCAGTTACTGCTGTTCAGGATAAACCATGGGATCCCAGCGTTATGTCGCTGGTTGCTTTTCCTCAGGTGCTGGAAATGATGGGTAAAGAGTCCGACTGGGTACAGAATCTGGGTGATGCCTTTCTGGCAAAACCGGATGCTGTAATGGATACCGTTCAGACGTTGCGCAAAAAGGCTAAAGACGAAGGAAATCTTAAAACCACTGAACAACAAACGATCATTGTCAAAGAATCCGCTCCGGATATTATTGTGATTGAACCTGCCGATCCTCAAGTAGTTTATGTACCTGTCTATAATCCAACCGTTGTTTATGGCTCCTGGTGGTGGCCCGCTTATACACCTTATTACTACCGTCCACCAGGATATGCTTATGGATACGGATATGGTGTGGGTTCTGCTGTTGTAGCGGGTATCGGCTTTGGAGTGGGTGTGGCAATCACCCACTCATTATGGGGCAGGTGTAACTGGGGACGTGGTAATGTGGATATCAATGTTAACCGTTATAATAGTATTAATTCTAATAATCGAATCAATTCCAATAGAAGATCAACGAACTGGAAACATAATAGCAATAACAGACGAGGTGTATCTTCTCGAAATAATGCAAATCGGATAGGAAATAACAATAGACAGGGTGGTGTAAATAATCGTCAGGCATTCCGTGGTAGAGAGAGTAGTGGTAGAGATACTAATAAAGCGGGCAATAAAACGGGTAATAGAAATTTAGCGCAGAAGAATACGCGAAATGCAGATCGCCAGAGAGCCCAGACCTCTTTAAAAAATCGGGGTAATGATCCGGCTGCAGCGCGAAAAAAATTATCCGGATCAGGGGGAGACAAAGTAAGAAGCCAGGTTAATAAGATTGATCGGGGGCAGAGTAGAAATCGATCCGCTTCAATGGCTAATAATAAGTCTCAGGATCGGAGTAATCTTAATTCCGGGGCTTCTCGTAATAATACAAAGTCTCGTAACAATGCTTCCCGTAATAACACAAAATCACGTGATAGGGCAAAATCCAGTAATTACGGATCAAATCGATCACGGGGTGGATCTTCACAATATAAATCTAGAAACAGCTCACTTTCAGGTGTGCGTAATTCAGGACGTTCATCACAGAATTTCAATCGAGGCAGTAGTTCCAGAAGCGGCGGACACTCACGCGGCGGTGGTGGACATTCACGCGGTGGTGGACGTGGCAGAAGATGATAGAAAATTCAAACATGAAAAAAGAAATGGAGAATAGAATGAAATTTGATAACAATCATAAACTTAACTATAAGAAATCAAAGCAGATTGTATCAGTTCTTCGCCTGAAGATGGTCTATTTACTAATGAGCAGTTTATTATTGGTTTTTTTGCCGCTTTTGGTTATGGCACAACAGCAGGCTCATTTTGCTACTGCAGATATTGCGGCCAATAATTTATATGAAATAGTGCTTAGAAGGGATCCCTCTTCAGTTAAAACATTATTTGGTGAAGAGAATATACATCTATTGCCCTTTGATAAGGTTGGCGAAGCGGACAGAGAATTTTTTCTTGATGGATGGGAAGAGTCTCATAAGCTGATCCCTAATAAAAAAGGTGAAATATATATTGAAATTGGCCATGATGGATGGACCTTTCCGGTTCCATTGTTAAAAAACAAAGACGGCTGGTTTTTTGATACAGCTATAGGAGCAGAGGTTATTCAGACCAGACGCATTGGCCGCAATGAATTGTCCACTATGCAGGCTGTTTTAGCCTATTATGATGCACAGGAGGAATATATTGAACAGGATTATAATGGTGATGGTGTCTTAGAGTATGCACAAAAATTTATCAGCACCCCGGGTAAAAAAGACGGTTTGTACTGGGAGCATAAATCGGGTGAAGCAATAAGTCCCTTAGGTTCACTGTTTGCCGGTGATACCCCGGAACATGCCTATCATGGTTATTATTATAAGATATTAACTGCCCAGAAAAATGCTGCCAGGGGTAAAGCCTACAGCTACCTGGACGGTGATCACATGAAACTTGGTTTCGCATTGATTGCCTGGCCGGCTGAATATGGTAAATCAGGAATTATTAGCTTTTTAATCAATCAGGACGGCATGCTCTATGAAAAAGATATGGGTACAGATACGGATCAGATGGCTCAGAAAATGACTCAATATAACCCTGATACTGGTTGGGTCCGGTCAGAAGAAACTCCTGAATAATTTATAACAGCCCCTACTTTGTAACCAGCAGGGACCTAAAATGAGTATTAGCAGACATGGACTTTTAATTGGTATTGAACTTAAAAAACACAGTTAAATCTACTGCGGATGTCTAAGTCACTGCATCTTATAAATGGTTTTTGATAGTTGCCTGCAAAATTCCATCATCCCCGGAGTCTATCTAAAAAACTTCCTGATGAGGTTTATCA
>DAOVUE010000172.1 GCA_030632745.1 Pseudomonadota bacterium
AGTAGATGAAGATGGCTTTGGTTCGCTAAAATTAACTCAGCAAAGTCGCCCTGTTCTGCGCGGTGAAGAAGCGGTTTATTTCCGTAAGGACATAGCTCGTGAAAAGACCGCAGCTAAAAGTAAAAAAATGGGCAGGTGGGCAAAAGATTTTGCTGCCCGGCCGGAGGATAAGGCCTTATGGGATGCACTGCGAGCTAAACGCAAAGATCTGGCTCAGGAACAGGGTGTTCCAGCTTATATTATTTTTCATGATGCGACTTTAATGGAAATGGTTGCTTCTCACCCGCTCAACCAGCAGGAACTCAGTCAGATCAGTGGTATTGGAGCCACTAAATTAGAAAAATACGGTGAACAATTTCTGGCTGTTTTAAATGATCCAGAGCTTGATCTAATGTTTGAGTAACTAAGGGCTTAAGCGATAGGTGTCGGAGTCAAATGGCATTAAATCGCTGAGTTTTATTCAGACCGTTGTGCCATTTGACTCCGACACCGATAGTGCAGTAAGGGACTTTAATAAATGCCAAATCCCTAAGCAGACAGCTTGTTACTTATGGACTATATTACTCTGTTTTAAATCAATAAAGTCCACCAGTATATTGGCTGATTCCTTGAGCAGCGTATAGCTGTCACTACCTTCCTTATCTTCTTTGTCATCCTCTTCATCATCATGCTCATTTAAACCCAGCACATCCTCTTCATCATCTAATTCTTTGATGTTTTTAAACGGCTCTTCACCTTTAGCGATACGACGACGATTTTCAATGTCTAACTGTTCCTGCCGGGATTCCTGATATTCTTTGAAACGTTTGTCATAGTTGAGTGATAACACTTTTTTAGACTTCTGCTTATCAATACGTGCCACGGTTTCCTGAATATAACGAAAGTCAGGATTTGATATGACCCGTTGTTCGTGTTGTTTTTTTAATAACGGAAATAACGGCTGCAGCTCAAGCAGCATTTGATAATCTACTTTTTTCACCTGATCCCAGGGCAAAGCCTCCGGTAGTGAACTTTCACCAATGTCCTCTTTGTCATATAGAGCAGGGAAGGTCAGATCAGGAATTACACCCAGGTTTTGTGTGCTGCCGCCGGAGACTCTATAAAATTTTGCATGAGTTAACTTAATCTGGCCCTGATCGAGTTTTTGCAAAGCCTGAACAGTCCCTTTACCAAAGGTTTGATTGCCAATAATAAGTCCTCTATTGTAATCCTGAATGGCACCGGCAAAAATTTCGGAAGCCGATGCGCTCAGTCTGTTCACCAGCACAGCCAATGGACCGCTATAAACCACCTTATTACTGTCATCGGTAAGCTCAGCTATGCGTCCCTTGGCATCCTTTATCTGTACTGTGGGCCCTGATTTAATGAACAGTCCTACAAGGGTGTTGACCTCTTGCAATGAACCACCGCCATTATTTCTCAGATCGATGATTAAACCATCAATATTTTCCTTATTGAGTTCCTCAAGCAGTTTTTTTACATCACGGGTGGTACTTCTATAATCAGGTTTACCCGACTGAGCGGCCTTAAAGTCAATGTAGAAGGCTGGAATATCAATCACACCAATTTTCTGTTCCTTACCCATGCGGGTGATGTTAATAATTTCTTTTTTTGCCGCCTGTTCTTCCAGTTTAACGGTATTACGGACAATCTGAATAATTCGGGTTTTGTGCTCGTCTGTGCTGTTTTGAGGGATCAGTTCCAGGCGTACAATAGTGCCTTTTTTACCACGAATAAGTTGTACAACGTCATCCAGACGCCAGCCGATGACATCTACAATTTTCTCTTTACCCTGACCGACACCAACAATACGATCGCCTGCTTTCAGTTGTCCGGCTTTTTCTGCCGGACCTGCGGGTACCAGTCGTTTCACTTTGGTATAGCCGTCTTCAGCCTGCAGCATAGCGCCAATACCCTCCAGAGACAGACTCATTTGTATGTCAAAATTTTCAGAAATTCGCGGAGAAAAATATTGTGTATGGGGATCATAGGATTCTGCCAGAGCATTCATATAAATTCTAAAGGCATCTTCCTTATTAGTCTGCTTGATCCGGTTCAGTTGATTTTTATAACGTTTTATTAATAATTCCTGAATTTCCTGATCGTCTTTTCCAGCCAGTTTAAAACTGATAATAAGATTTTTTAATTGCTTGCGGCTAAGCGAATTCTGTGCTTTTTTATCTACAGGCCAGGGTGATTCTTCCCGGTCAATGGTTATTTCATCATTGAGAGTCAAATCAATTTTATCATAATTATTTTCCAGTAAATTAAGAGTATAGACCAGACGCTCAGTATGACGTTTTTGATAAAGATTAAATGTGTTGAAGGCGTTTTCTAATTCACCGCGATGGAAATTGTTATCAATTTGATAGCGGAATTTTTCAAATTTTTTGATATCAGCGGCAAGGAAAAAAGTCCGGTTTGGATCCAGTACTTCCAAAAAACGATCGAACACTTTTGAAGACAGCTCATCGTCCAGCACCATTTGACGATAATGCTGAAATTGCAGTTGTTTTGCAATGATAAAGCTGAGCTTTGCATGCTCAGCAGCCGGCTCAACAGGATGAACATACTCACCTGCATTGTAGACCTTAGCAAAAGAAATTGGAGAATTGGAAAATAAAAGCACAATAAAAACAATGCCTGATAAAAACAGGCTTTTAGGCGCTTTGATGTTAAAACAATGCCTGGAAAATTTGCACATATTAAATTTATTACCCTTGTTAATTAAAAGTTAATTAAAGGTTAATTAAAGGATTTTTTATCTATAACTATTGTTGATTGCCTATAATACACTAATTAGACAGAGTTTCTGCTAATATTAATAATAATAGTGCTTAATTTATATTTTTAAACCCCAAAATTTAACTCACACCTTATGCTGATAGATTATTCAGCAGATTTTTTTAAGGATCTTCAACTCTATGGGACGTTATCGACCACCGCGTAAAGCTTCTTCAAAATACATTACACCGCAAGGCAAAGCAAAAATGGAAGAAGAATTACGTTTTTTATGGAAAGAAAAGCGTCCACAGATCACCCGTTCAGTATCTGAAGCAGCTGCTCAAGGTGATCGCAGTGAAAATGCTGAATATATTTATGGTAAAAAACAGCTCAGAGAGATTGACTCTCGAGTTCGATTTCTTTCTAAACGTCTGGATGATATGGTGGTCGTTGACCGGATCCCGGAGGATGATAAAAAAGTTTTTTTTGGTGCCTGGGTTGAGTTAGAAGATGAAGCAGGGAATATTAAGCACTATAGAATAGTAGGCCCCGACGAGTTTGACGTAAAAAAAGGCCTGATCAGTATGGATTCACCACTGGCCAGGGCATTGCTTAATAAAAGAGAAGGAGATGATATTCTGGTGCAGGGCCCTAATGGAATGCTGGAACATTATTTGAGTAGAGTGCAGTATACAGATTTTAGTGATGATGCATCAAGTGTCGGGGTGTAGAGACGTTGCATGCAACGTCTTTACGGTAGGGTGTGAACAAAATAATAGCCTATGTAGTGAGCAGGCTAATATTTGCTGCAGCAGTCGTTTTATCAATTATGACTAATAGTTCACAATAGGTATTATCTGATACGGGGTCATCATTACAATTGCACCCGGCAATGATTTCATTAAAAAAAATACCGGCCTTAATTTGTATATCGCCTGTACTGTCAGTAACCTGGTTAATTAAGGCACAAATATTGGCATCATCAACCAGTCCGCCCTGAGTTGTTGCAAGATTGAGGGGAAGAACTCCGGATTCTAAGGTTTCTAATTCCTGTTTAAGCGTTTTTGAAAATGCCTCTGTTCCCCATTGACTCAGTGATTTTGTAAATCTGGTCATTGCTATAGTCCTATTGTGCCTTTGGGATCAGAGCTATTTCATCACCCTGTTCTAAAACGGTAAATAGTTCCGCAAATTCTTTATTAACAGTAAATTGTATTGCATTGTCGCTAAATGCACGTTCCCAGTGCATTCCCCGCTTACGTAATGTACTTAATAGTTCAGCAATCGTATTGACCTGTTCGGGTAATTCAAGCTGTTCTTCCTCCCCGGTAAATTTGATCAGTTTATTCATAAAATACAGAATCTTAACAACCGGTCTGCCTTCATGAGTATTAGCTTTAAGACCTCGGGTCAGCTGATGTTTTTCTAATGCTGACAGATAATCAGCCCAGTATTTTTGCTGATTTTTCCCCAAATCATAGAGTGTTTCCCAGGAATAAATTCCCTGATCATAACCATCATCAAAAAAAAGCCGCAGAGCATAACTCCCCTGGGGTTCAATAGAATCAATATTTACATCAATTTTTTTCGCCACGGGTAATTTTGATGTTTTAAGCTCAGCAGATTTTCCATGAGTACGCAGATATTCGCAACTGAGTTTATAGTTTTCACCCGTATCAAAAATAATTTCCAATAGGCGAGACTTTTGATGTAAATTGACTGCAATGGGATTATGTTCTTTCATAGTATATCTTTATTGGATCATATTAGGTTGTTAAATGGACACTCTTTATATGGAGATTAAGGCTTAATAATTACAGGGCTTAGCGGGAAATTAATTTTGTTGTCCGAAGACCTCTCGTTAGAACTGCTATCAGAGCATAGAAAAAAATAACTGGATCCAGTAAATAATCCCACAGATTGCTGCTTTCCAGCAGCTGTAATTGATACGCTAAACTGGAGAGTGTCACACATAATAACATTAGAGTCTGTTTTTTGTAGAAAGAAAAAGCTACAAGTAAGGCCAGCAGTAAGATAAAAATGAGCGGAACAATAGTGTCGTGGGCATTATTCAAATATCCCCAGCTATAAGGATCAATAGGACCAAAACCTAAGGCCATGGGGTAGAAGAATAAACCTGTGATGGCAATTAAATTGAGTATCGGGCGAGTTTG
>DAOVUE010000163.1 GCA_030632745.1 Pseudomonadota bacterium
AGGGACTTGGCAAAAATTAAAGTACCAAAATTGCGCAGGAGATTTTTTGTCCTCTGAAGTTGCTGTTTTGGTTGCATACCCCAAGGGCACGTAGTAGTGAGCTATGTGGCCAAAGCAGCAACTTTGGAGGGCGTAAAATAAACCAGCAAGGTTGGTACTTTAATAAATGCCAAGTCCCTTATGGTGGCAAATCATAAAAACTGCTAAACTCGCTTTATACCATTGGACTATTATCTACAGGAATTATCTGCAGAATATTGTTAAAGAAAAATTTAACGGAGAAACGTATGTACGGGATTCATGTGACACTTGATTGCAGCATGGAAGAAGCAGAGAAAAAGGCAATTGCAGCCTTAAAAGATGAGGGTTTTGGTGTGCTGACTGAAATTGATGTTCAGGCGGTACTGAAGAAAAAAATAGATGTGGATCGTAAGCCCTATAAAATTCTAGGTGCCTGTAATCCGGTACTGGCCAATAAAGCCTTACAGGTGGAGCCTGATTTGGGCTTATTATTACCTTGCAATGTAATCATTCGCAGCGAGGAAAATGGTACGACTACCGTTGCTATTGTTGATCCGGACGCCATGTTTTCTGTGGTTGACAGGCCGGAAATGGAACAAATGGCCGCAGAAGTACGTGACAAATTTGAGCGTATTATGAAAGCCATTAATGCCTAACTTTTTTATCAATATTGAAAACCAGATGCCGCAGCGTATAGAAGAAATAAAGCATTGGCTTGAAGATGAACTTCAGGCTGATATTTGCAGTTTTAATCCAGCCTCCAATGATGCCAGTTTCAGACGTTATTTCCGGGTTGTTTTTAATAATATAGTGCCGGGGCTGCCAGCAGGACAGTCTTTTATTGTTATGGATGCACCGCCGGACAAAGAAAGTCTGGATGCCTTTATTGATATAGCAAAGTGTCTGAAAAAAACAGGGGTTAATGTTCCGGCTTTATATGCAGTGAATAAAACAGCGGGTTTTATTCTGATGTCTGATTTAGGGACAACTGCTTATTTATCACAACTGAATCGGGATGCTCAATCAGCAGACCCGCTTTATTCAGATGCTATGAATGCCTTAGTTTTGATGCAGCAGTCTGCAGAAAAAAGCCTTCAGCTGCCGGATTATGATGAGCAGTTGCTAAAACTTGAAATGCAATTGCTGCCTGAATGGTATATTAAAATTCACTGTCAATATGATTTAACAGGTGCCGAGGAAATTGTTTTAGATCAGGCAATGGAATCTTTAATTGCTTCAGCACAACAGCAGCCTCAGGTTTTTGTGCATCGTGATTATCATTCACGCAATTTAATGGTTCAGGATAATCCGGGCTCTGCAATGCTTAATCCGGGGCTTATTGATTTTCAGGATGCTGTTATCGGCCCTGTTACTTATGATCTGGTTTCCCTGCTCAGGGATAGTTATATTGCCTGGCCGGATGAAAAAGTTTATGCCTGGGTAGAACAGTATCGTCATCTGTTGCTAAAAGCAAAATTATTGCCTGCTGATGATAAAGAACAATTTATTCGCTGGTTTGACTGGATGGGCATTCAAAGACAGCTTAAAGTGGTTGGAATCTTCTGTCGCCTGAATTATCGTGATAGCAAGAGTCATTATCTTGATGATATACCACAAACCTTAGACTATTTATTTAAAGTCTGTGCCCGTTACCCGGAATTTGACTCTTTGCTGGAATTACTAATACGTCTGGATAAGAAAGCCTCTCTGGTGAATCATTCTTTAGTACCCCCTTCTTTAGTAAAGGGGAAGCTTCCTCTATGAAAGCGATGATTCTTTCTGCCGGGCGTGGTGAACGTATGCGGCCGCTTACCGATACTGTACCGAAAGCATTATTAAAAGCAGCGGGTAAAAGCCTGATTGAATATCATATTGAAGCACTCGTTAAAGCTGGAATTACTGAACTGGTGATTAATCTTGCCTGGCTGGGTGAAAAAATTGAAGCTCAATTAGGTGACGGTTCTCAGTATGGGGCAAAGATAAGCTATAGCAGAGAAGAGCAGGCTTTGGAAACTGCGGGTGGAATCATAAAAGCATTGAGTATTCTGGGAGAAGAGCCTTTTATAGTAATCAATGGCGATATTTTTACCGATTACTCCTTTGCACAATTGCAGTCTCTTGCAAGGGGTTCCTTGAAGGCTGATCAAACGGCTCATCTGGTGTTAGTTCCCAATCCCGAACATCATAAAAAAGGGGATTTTTATTGCCATAATCATCAGCTTTCAGATGATGAAGATGTTAATCAGGGGCAGCGTTATACTTTCAGTGGTATTTCATATTATAAACCTGAGTTTTTTCAAAATATGTCTTTAGCACAAGAGTCTGTAACATCAGGAATTATTGAAAAACAAAAACTTGCACCATTATTGCGTGCAGCTATGAAAGAAAATAAGGTCTCAGGAGAAGTGTATAAAGGACTCTGGCTGGATATTGGAACACCTGAGTGTTTGCAGGAAATCAATAAACAATTAGAGGCTAAACTGTAGAGACGCTGCATGCAGCGTCTCTACATACGTAAAACCAAAACCTAAGCTTGAGCTTTTTCCATCAATTGATGGATGCGCGGTGCCAGGATCAACTCCATAGCAAAGCCCATTTTACTACCGGGAACTACCATATTATTACGGCGAGACATAAAAGAATCAGGGATCATATTTAATAAATAGGGGAAATCAACCCCTTCCGGTTCTTTGAAGCGGATAACAATAAAACTTTCATCCGGTGTTGGGATATCACGGGAAATAAATGGATTAGAAGTATCCACAGTGGGTACACGCTGAAAATTAATATCAGTACGGGAAAACTGTGGTGTAATATAGTTCACGTAGTCGGGCATACGACGCAGGATAGTATCAACGGTAGCTTCCGCAGAATAACCACGCTGAGCATTATCACGGTGAATTTTTTGAATCCATTCCAGATTAACAATAGGCACCACACCCACTAATAAATCAACATGGGCGGACACATCAGAATTATCGTCTTTAGCACCACCGTGCAGGCCTTCATAGAATAATAAATCAGTACCGGAAGGAATGCTTTCCCAATCAGTAAATTCACCTGGCTTTAAAGGAGCATAAGGTACGGCTTCTTCATCACTATGCAGATAATAGCGGCGCTTACACATACCCGTGTTGCCATATTCCTTAAATGTTTCAGCTAATATATCAAAATGGTTAGCTTCAGGTCCAAAATGACTGAATGTATCCCCTTTTTCTTCAACAGCCACTTTCATAGCAGCACGATCATAGCGATGATAACTATCACCTTCAATGATCGCCGGATTAATATTTTCGCGGAAGAAAATATGTTCAAAAGCATTTTTTACTGTAGTAGTACCGGCACCGGAAGAACCGGTTACTGCAACAACTGGGTGTTTAGTAGACATAATATATTCCTGTGTTATTAAATAAGCTGAAATTTGTATTTAAATTTTTAAACGATATTAACCTATTTTTGGCTTTCTTACAATTTTAAGATTCTCTTGCAACCGCCCGATAGCCAATATCGTTACGGTAAAAAGCATCCTGCCAGTGAATTTTTTTCACTTTTTCATAAGCCAGCTTTTGTGCTTCAGTGACGCTGTTTCCCAGCGCAGCCATACAGAGCACCCGGCCGCCGCTGGTCACTACCTGACCGTCGTTATCAGCAGTGCCTGCGTGAAAAACTTTAGTAATGCCTGTGTCAACCGTATCGAGCCCTTCAATAATGTGGCCCTTTTCATAATGATCAGGATAACCGCCTGCAGCCATAACTATGCCGACAGCAGCTCTGCTATCCCATTGTGCTGTTATTGTATCGAGTTTATGGTCAATAGCGGCCTGACAAAGTTCCACCAGATCAGACTGTAAACGCATCATAATGGGCTGAGTTTCCGGATCGCCAAAACGGCAATTATATTCCAGAACTTTTAAATCTCCATTGGGGGAAATCATCAGGCCGGCATAGAGAAAACCGCTGTACTCTAAACCTTCAGCAGCCATACCCTTTATGGTAGGCTCAATGACAGTCTGCATGACCTTTTTAGTGATTGCACCGGTAACAACCGGAGCGGGGGAATAGGCACCCATACCACCGGTATTCGGTCCTTTATCACCATCATCACGGGCTTTATGATCTTGTGATGTGGCCAGGGGAAGAATATTTTTTCCATCAGCCATGACAATGAAGCTGGCTTCTTCACCTGTTAAAAATTCTTCAACGACTACCCGGTGGCCTGCTTCACCAAAGCGATTGCCGGCCAGCATGTCTTCGAT
This sequence comes from Pseudomonadota bacterium, assembly GCA_030632745.1. GTDB lineage: Bacteria > Pseudomonadota > Gammaproteobacteria > GRL18 > GRL18 > GRL18. Next base: position 4,278 of record DAOVUE010000163.1, read on the forward strand.
GGCTGCAATCGCATCCTGCTCTGTGTGAGCAATAATAACGCCTTTACCCGCAGCTAAACCATCGGCTTTTATAACAATAGGTGTACCCTGTTGTTTAACATAGGTAATGGCGGGTTCGATTTCAGTAAAGTTTCCATAAGCAGCGGTGGGGATATTATGTCGGGCCAGAAAGTCTTTGGTAAATGCTTTAGAACCTTCTAATTGAGCGGCTCCCTGTGTGGGGCCGAAAATAGCTAAATTATGCTCACGGAAGGTATCGACTATTCCTTCGACAAGTGGGGCCTCAGGGCCTACGATGGTGAGAGCTATGTCATTTTGCTTTACAAAGTCCAGCAGAGCGGCAATATCGGTGACACCAATATCAATATTGGTTAACATGGGTTCATGCAGGGTGCCGGCATTACCTGGGGCAACAAAGACTTCATCCACCCGGGGTGATTGTGCTGCTTTCCATGCCAGTGCATGTTCCCGACCACCATTACCAATGACTAAAATTTTCATGAAACAACCCTTTTTGTGAGTAGCCGTTAGATAATAAACACTCTGAATTTATTTTATCATGCTTGAAATTTTTTATATATGTTCAGATAGAAGGAATTATAAGTATAAGGAATGTGTTAAATTGTGGTGTTTGTATTGTAAAAATAAAAGCCCGTTATAGTAAACTATAACGGGCTTTTATTAATCTATGCTGCTAATCCAGCTGGATTAGATTATTTAGCAACAGGTGCCTTAGGTGGAACTGGAGCAGGAGCTTTTGCAGCCCATTGCTTCATTCTTTCTTCAT
>DAOVUE010000383.1 GCA_030632745.1 Pseudomonadota bacterium
CCTGATTGCTGATCAATATTCCAGCTGTCTTCAATATTAAAACAATAGCAGGTGGGACAGGTGGTGTTACAGGAGCCGCAGGAAAAACAATCCCGGGCTAATTCATCCCAGAGGGCTGTATTGCTGAAACTGCGGCGAATAGTTTCTGCCATGTGTTGTTGAGAATAATTTAACTGCTGCGGGCATTGTTGTTTTATGGCTTCATTGATTTCTAAGGCCTGTTGAATCTGTGCTTCAGTGGCTGATAAAAACTGACCAAATAAGACTAATTCTTGACCTTTTTCAGTGAAGACTTCAAATAAATAACCTTTAAAATCCTCCTCTTTACCCTTTAGCCGGGTTAGAAAGGCATCATGACCCTTGGCTGGAATATCATGGCTGATGGAAGCCCAGAAAGATCTTTTGGCAACGTTCTGAATATTGGAACCCACCAGGGTAGTGGCATTGCGATAGGCGGTATAATTAATATCTTCATAATTTTCTGTGAAAAGAAAATCAGTTTGATCAATAGCTTTTATATCATAGGGGTGAACACCGAATAAAACCTGTTTTCTGGCATTAACCGTTCCTTCAAACTTGCCTTGATTAAATTTTATAATAATTTGTTTTGGAGGAAAAAAAACTTTTTTAGGCGGCAGAATGGTAATATCATAATCAAGGCGTAAATCATCGGCTTTTTTCAGATAATCAAAACAGAAGAGTTGCTCAACAGCCTGAGGTGCAATAACAGGAATATTCTGCAGCATATTATTAATGAATGGATTAAAGTCGTGTTCCTTAATAAAATAAACATTCATAATGATCCCTTTTTTGACCCTTCTCACATCAGCCCACAAGTATTTCTTTTAACGCATCAATAAAGGTCTGATTTTCATCTGCTGTGCCTACCGTTACTCTGAGACAATTTGCCAGAGGACCTGAGGTGTCAGAAAGACGTTTAATTAACACACCTTTTTGTTTTAAAGCTTCAAAAATAGCAATAGAATCCTGTTTTTCTATACCATACCCGGCTACTTTAAATAAAATAAAATTAGCTGCACTGGGATATTGAATAATACCGTCAATGTGTTCAAACTGCTGCTTTAATATTTCCCGGTCACGGCAAATCTGATCCGTCTGCTGATCCAGAATCGCATGATTTTGTAGCGCAAAAACTGCACTTAACTGGGTTAAAACATTAATATTATAGGGTAAGCGCACTTTATCGAATTCACTGATCCACTCTTTCGGGCCACTCAGCATACCCAAACGCAAGCCTGCCAGTCCCATTTTAGAAACAGTTCTCATCACCACTAAATTATCATACTGAGACAACATGGGCATAAAACTAGTGCCGGCAAAGGCATGATAGGCTTCATCTACAACTACCAGTCCAGGAGCCAGCTGAATAATACTTCTCACATCGGATGCAGAAAACAAATTACCGGTGGGATTATTAGGATAGGCGAGGAAGATAACAGCGGGCCGATGTTTTTCAATGGCTTTAATCATCGCCGGCATATCCAGCTGAAATTTATCATCCAGTGGAATACCCTGATAGCTCATATTAGTAAAACGGGCGATCATTTGATACATCACAAAAGTGGGCTCAGGTGCCATCACCACGCTATCAGCCTTAGACAAAGCCATACAAATAATCTGAATCAGCTCATCAGAGCCATTACCCAAAATAGACTGCATTCCGTCTGGGACAGCCATGACCTTCTCTATCTGTGTGACTAATTTTTCTGCAGCGGGATCGGGATAGCGATTAACAGGCGCATCCAGTAATAAAGAAAGCCATTCCTGCTTCATTGCTTGCGGCCAGGAATAGGGATTTTCCATCGCATCCAGCTTAATCATATTGCCCGGATCAGGCACATGATACGCTGACAGACTACGGATATCCTCCCTCACCCATTGCTTTACCAAATCTGTCATATTATATTTTATTGCCTAATAAAATTGTTTGAAAAGACGTTGCATGCAACGTCTCTACAGTGACGTAAATAGAATTTTCAGGAAGTGCAATCTCACTCTAAATTGTTCTGGCTCTTGATCGTGATCTTGATCTCCCACTCCACAAGTGAGAAAAATAATGCCGCTAGTGTTGGGGAAGCAGGTTTGTCGTTCAGGGGTTTTGGAAAACATGGGCAGATCCGGCATCCTGCCTCTAACTGCATTCCTGCCGTCCTTGGCAGTCAAGTTTTCCTTAAGCGTTACATGGATGTACTTGAGCGTCCCCAGAACAGTAAACCGTCCTCCCAAACACGGATAAACTCAGTATTATTTTTTGATACGATATTCCGCACTACGTGCATGAGCAATCAAGCCTTCACCTCGGGCCATAACTGAAGCAATTTTACCTAATTCAGAAGCACCCTCTTCAGAACACATAATCAGACTGGAGCGTTTTTGAAAGTCGTAAACACCCAGGGCTGAGCTA
>DAOVUE010000290.1 GCA_030632745.1 Pseudomonadota bacterium
AACATGCCGCTATTCCAATAGTATTCACCACTGTCCAGATAGTGCTGTGCAGTTTTCAGATCCGGCTTTTCGACAAACTTTGCTACCTTATAGGCTTGTTTTTCAATAGTCCGGTTGCTGTTAAATGCTGCTGCCCGTTTGATGTATCCATAGCCGGTTTCTGCTTTATCGGGTACAATACCGAATGTGACCAGCTGGCCCTGTTGTGCTACTCGATATCCGGATTCAACCACCTGATGAAATTCAGCAGTATTCTGAATAATATGATCTGCTGCTAAAATCAGCATCACCGCATCACCAGCATCATCCTTGCCCAGAATATATTCCGCAGCAGCTGCAATCGCCGGTGCTGTATTTCGCCCGACGGGTTCTAAAATAATTTTATCAACTGCAATCCCCAAATCACTCATTTGCTGAGCAACCATAAAGCGATGATCTTCATTGCAGACTATAACCGGTTCGGCGAGTTCGGTAATACCGTTTAATCGAGTTATAGTTTCCTGCAGCATGGTTTGCTCACTATAAAGTGATAAAAACTGCTTTGGATTAAGCTCTCTGGACATAGGCCATAAACGTGAACCTGTACCACCGGACAATATAACTGGAATAATCATAAACTTATTTACCTTATGCTTTTAGTTTTCAACTCACCGCTCACCACTCACCACTAATCTCTCACTCTGGTATTCTAACATCAATTTCAGGGTATTGTTCCTGAAATAATCTTTGCAATATTTCTTTAGCCTGGCTATCACCATGAACCAAACGGATTTGCCGGGGTTTTTTTCTCATACGTTTTACAAAATTGAGTAAATTAGTTTGATCAGCATGTGCTGAATAACCACTGAGGGTCATAATTCGGGCTTTGATAAAATACTTTTTTTTATCAATTACAACATAAGCGCTATGCTTTTTGGACTGAAGTCTGGCGTAATCCTGAAGGGCTCGTCCAGTGGTTCCCCGGGCCTGATAGCCGCAAAATAGTACTTCAGTGCGTGCATCCTCCAGTAAAGCTTTTAGATAATTAACAATACGGCCGCCACTGCACATACCGCTGGCTGCAATAACAATTGCAGGGCGTGCTGTTTGCTGCAGATACTCAATAGTCTGCAGATGTGTTTTGTGATCATTAATCGTGATTAATTGAGAAAAATTCAGGGGGTGACGTCCCTGATGTAATTTATTTTGTGCTTCAGCATCCCAATAGTCACATAATTGCCGGTATTTCTCGGTAAACTTACTGGCCAGAGGTGAATCAACAATGATCTCAAGATCGTCCCAAATCAGCGTATTATTAGACTTTTTGACTATAAACTGCTTTTTATAACGGTGAATAAGATTTTCCAGTTCATAAAGTAATTCCTGAGTCCGGCCAATACTAAAGGCTGGAATCAATAGTACTCCCCGGTTTTGCATAGCACGTTCAATCAGCAGTTTGAGTTGAGTCTGTCGATGTTTACGATCAGCATGATTTCTATCGCCATAGGTGCTTTCAATGACCAGTTGATCACATCCATAGGGTGATTTAGGTGCTGGAAGTAATGGAGTATAGGGTGCTCCCAAATCACCGCTAAAGATAATTTTTTGTTTGTCGGTCTGATGCGCAGCTGCTGCGTTAATAATTTCACATTCAATATAAGCAGAACCCAGAATATGTCCGGCAGGTTTCAGCTTAATGCTAAGCTTCTGCTTGCTGTTGCTGAGCAATACAGACTGTTTTTCACCATAGTCTAAAGGTCTTAATAATGAATTTATATGCTTAATAAATTTTTTGATAAGCTGGCGGTTTTTAGTAAAACCAATTTTAACAGCATCTTCTAATACATCGGTAAGTAATAGGGCGGATGCTTTTGAACAATAGACAGGGCCATTAAAACCAGCGGCTAATAAATAGGGAATACGCCCGACATGATCAATATGAACATGAGTCAGCACCAGGGCTTTAACTGTTTTTAAAGAAAAATCAATGGCCAGGTGCTCCTGGTCTGAACCATGGTGAGAAGTTTCAGCACCCTGGAATAAGCCGCAATCAATGAGGATACTATTGTTGTCATCAATATGCAGCTCATGACAAGAACCTGTGACACCATCAATCGCACCATGATGAGAAATTTTTGCATTTTTGTTAAATACAGTCATTTTGCGGCGGCCTTATAGGTCATATCAATTGATTACAGAAGGGTCTAAGTCTTTATATTACATTTTTGAGCAGCAGTTGATAACTTTTTATCCATTGTTAATAATACCGCATTATTTCTTCTTGCCAGAATGAGATAAAGCATGTCATAAACAGGATGATCCAGCATACAGCTCATGTTAAATGCTTCACGATAGAGTTCCAAATCATTAATATAATCATCAGGTATAGCGATGGCCTGTTCAATATTTTTTTCACAATCTGCATAAGAATAATTTGCAAATTTTTGATACTTCCAGAATACATTAGTTACTTCAGAAATAAAAAGTGATGGGCTAATAACCCATTCTGCCTGCCTAATTTTTTCTGCAAATAATTCAGAAGATTTTCTATTGAGTATTATTTCTATAGCGGCACTAGTATCCAGAACAATAATCATCTGTCTCTATCTTCTTGAATAAACTTAACGGGATCAATTTCAGAGATATTTTTATTGGTTTGATTTTCAGCAATAGATTGTAGTAATTTTTCTCGCCTGGCTTTATGTGAAATTGAAGTGTTAAGTCCTTTAGCTAATACGATAATTGCTTCCTGGGATAAACTACGATGTTCATCTGCTGCTTTTTTTTGTAATAATTGATAAATATTTTCGGGTAATTCACGAACCTGGAGTGATGGCATCTTCTTTACCTCCTTACATTAGGGATAATTAAATATTAATGCATTTTTCTTAATATTGCAATCGCATGTATTTTATTGCAAGATGGGATGTTCGAACTAAAAGTAGAATTACAAAATACAATATCAAGAAACTTATATTTTTACGAAAATAAATCTTTATTACGTATTTAACCAAGAAAAATGGGTAAAAAATGTATAATGAGCAAAGTGTAAAACCTCTAAGAGAACTTGATAAATTTTTAACTTCTTTGGCACCCAAAATTGTATTTAGAAAAATTTTTGGAATTATGAACGCCTTAGAAATGCAGGTGGAAGATGATAATTACAGTACTGAAGCAGTCCAGCTTTTATGTAAGGCTATTTTAGAAACAGCACATCTTTATAAAATAGAAAATATCTCTATAATTGAAAAATACCTTAATGATTTTATGAGTTCTTTTAATTGACTGAAGTTTCCAAGAAATTTTCATGTTTTCTGTATGAAGCACATTCTGCTAATGCCTATATCACTGGTTTAACAAAGCTTGGCTAGGCTTTTTCAGCCAAGATTTTTTGAATCCATGGGCATATTTTTGTTGGCTGTAACATCATAAAGACGACGCGAAATAAATTTATGAAGAATACTAGGAGTTTGTCCGAGAATAGAAATCCTACTGCGGAAAAGCTGATTTTGGCCAGATTTCACCATCATTTTCATTAAATAGGGCAACTATTCGCCTAAAATGATAGCAAAATCTGACTCAAAACAGCTTTCCCTCGCTACGGTGTCCAT
>DAOVUE010000045.1 GCA_030632745.1 Pseudomonadota bacterium
GAAGCATCAGCTCATCTTGAACAAAGCCGGGAAGTCCTGCTGGTTATGGCAAAAAAAGAACAGGAAGCACAGCAGGACACTGCAAACACAACACAGGAATCCGTTAGCAAACAATCAGAAGGTCTGCAAAGCCATGAGTAAGCCGGTCTCCCATGGTGGTATCGTTATTTTGCTCAGCTTTGCCATAGCTTTTATTTTAACGATGCTCCCCTTATCAGATACTGTTAAAATATATCGTCCCGAATGGGTAACTCTAATGCTGATCTACTGGTGTCTTGCCCTGCCCCATCGTGTCGGTATTTTTACCGGCTGGTGCGTGGGGTTTTTACTGGATATTCATATGGGCAGCATTCTGGGCCAACATGCATTAACACTGTCCATTATTGCGTATTTATCCTACCGTTTACATGCACGTATACGTTTATACCCGCTTATTCAGCAGTCATTGATCATTTTATTACTCGTCACTCTATCGCAAATATTGCTCTTATGGATTAGCGGTATTGTCAATCAGGCACCCGGAGACTGGTCCTATTGGCTGCCGTCTTTAATCAGCATGTTAGTCTGGCCCTGGTTTTTTTATTTAATGCGCGGTATTCGTCGTATTTATGGGGTTAATTAAACAAACTTTATAACAATATGGCCGAAAGACAGCATTTAAAAGATCATTTTATCGAGCAGCGAATATTTCATAATCGCAGTGTCGCAGCAATTTTTTTTACTCTGATTTTATTTAGTGTGCTAATATTTCGTCTGTTCTTTTTACAGATCACCAGCCATGAGCATTTCAGCACACTATCACAAAATAACCGGGTTTCCGTTCAGGCAATACCACCCACACGCGGACTTATATATGATCGAAATGGTATTATTCTGGCAGAAAATGTACCTTCCTACACACTGCAGATCATACCTGAACAAACAGAAAATATTGATGCACTTTTAGCAGAGTTATCATCACTGATTAACCTACGAGACATTGATATAAAAAAATTCAAAAAAGAGGTTCGTCGCAAACGACGTTTTAAAGGTATACCATTACGTTTTCGCTTAACAGACGAAGAAGTTGCCATTGTATCAGTAAACCTTCATCGCCTCCCCGGTGTTGAAATAAAAGCACAATTAAGCCGTTTTTATCCCTATGGTAAGGAAACAGCACACGTTGTCGGTTATGTCGGACGAATTAATGAAAAAGAGCTGAAAACATTACCTGTTACAAATTACAGCGGCACCAACCACACAGGAAAACTGGGCATAGAAAAATCTTATGAAGCACTGCTTCATGGTCAGGTGGGTTATCAGAAAGTAGAAACCAATGTACGCGGGCGAGTATTAAGAGTTCTGGAACGCAGCAACCCTGTTCCCGGCAATGATCTGTACCTCAATTTAGACATTAATTTACAAAAAATTGCTATAGAGGCATTCGAAAATAAGCGCGGTGCTCTGGTGGCCATTAATCCGGAGAATGGTCAGCTGTTAGCCATGGTCAGTATGCCCGACTATAATGCTAATTTATTTGTTAACGGCATTGATTCTAAAAGCTACAATGCACTCAATACCTCCTGGGAACGTCCGTTATTCAATCGTACTATTCTAGGCGGTTATCCCCCCGGCTCTACCGTTAAACCTTTTTATGCACTGGCCGGGCTTGAATTAAATGTCATCCAGCTTGATCATCAGATATTCTGCCCGGGCTATTACCAACTTAAAGGTAAGGCGCATAAATACCGTGACTGGAAAAAATGGGGCCATGGTAAAACGGATATAACCAAATCGATTGTCCAGTCCTGCGATGTCTTTTATTATGATCTTGCTGTCCAGATGGGCATCAATAAAATGCACAAGTTTATGACTTATTTTGGTTTTGGCAAAAAATCAGGCATTGATATTCTGGGCGAACGCAGCGGTTTAATGCCTTCAAAAAAATGGAAAAAAGAGGTTCGCGGACAGGTCTGGTATCCAGGTGAAACCATTATTGCAGGTATTGGCCAGGGTTATGTTCTTGTCACACCGCTGCAGCTGGCCTTAGCCACTGCAACTCTAGCTAATGGCGGTACACATTATCAACCGCAGCTGGTTCACTCCATAAGACAAAAGGCAGATTCTCAACCCTTGCAGGTCATACCCAAAATACAGAGAAAAATTTCAATTAATCAACAACATAACTGGGATCATATCCACCAGAGTATGGAAGACGTTATTCACAGCGCCAGGGGAACGGCAAGGCGCTTAAATAAACCCGGTTTAAGATATAAAATTGCCGGAAAAACCGGTACAGCACAAGTCTTCTCTGTTGCTCAGGATGCAAAATACAATGAAGATGAACTGGAAGAACATCTGAAGGATCATGCTTTGTTTATGGCCTTTGCTCCGGTTAAGCACCCTAAAATTGCCATTGCAGTCATTGTCGAAAATGGTGGTCATGGCGGTTCAGTTGCAGCACCTATTGCAGGAAAGGTGATTGATTCCTATTTAAGTCAGTTTAGTGATGCAGAACTCAATACACCTGCTAAGCAATACAATGACAGCAATAAAAAACAGCATAAAAATTCACAGCCTCAGGCTGATAATACCCCTGTTCGTCCTGCTGATCATGTTGATCCCGACAATACTGCTGCGGCTCATTACAAGGAATTCAACCGTGGTTAATAACAGCGTTAATAACAGCTCTCAGAAAAGTTTGTTTTTTCGAATGCACATTGATTTTAGTTTATTAATGATGCTTATTGTCCTGATTATCATTGGACAAGTCATTCTTTATAGTGCCAGCGGAGAGAATACCGCTCTGATGCAGCGCCAGGCGATTCGTCTGGGAGTCGCCTTTATTGTTATGTTCATTATTGCTCAAATTTCACCTGATACCCTGTACCGCTGGTCTCCGATAATTTTTATTCTCGGCATTATTATGTTAATTGCCGTTTTACTGGCCGGAACAATAGTACTGGGTGCTCGACGCTGGCTGGATCTCGGCCTGTTCCGCTTTCAGCCTTCTGAATTAATGAAACTGGCCGTACCAATGATGCTGGCCTGGTTCATGTCCAGAGGTAATATTCCACCCGCTAAAGCACGTTTAGCACTGGCAATTATCATTTTGCTCATACCCGTACTGCTCATTGCCAAACAGCCCGATTTGGGTACATCCCTTTTAATCACCAGTGCCGGGCTATTTGTTATTTTTATGGCCGGTATCTCCTGGCGGATTATTTTCAGCTTTATTATTGCCGCAATAGCCTTCAGCGTGCCCATGTGGTTCTTTTTAATGCGGGACTATCAACGTCAGCGAGTACTCACCATGCTTAATCCTGAAACCGATCCTCTTGGCAGTGGTTATCATATTATTCAATCAAAAATTGCTATTGGCTCCGGAGGCAGTTTCGGCAAGGGCTGGCTTAACGGCACTCAGTCACATTTAGAGTTTTTACCTGAACGCCATACTGATTTTATTTTTTCAGTGTTTGCTGAGGAATTCGGCTTCAGTGGTATTTTATTGCTACTGGCCATTTATTTAATTATTATTCTGCGTGGTATTTATATTACCACACAGGCTCATGGTACTTTTTCCCGTTTGTTAGGAGCCAGTATTATTTTGACTTTTCTGGTTTATATTTTTGTTAATATTGGTATGGTCAGCGGCATTCTGCCCGTAGTCGGTATTCCATTACCTCTGATCAGTTATGGCGGCACCTCCATTGTGACCTTAATGGCAGGTTTCGGCATCCTGATGTCTATCCATACCCATAGAAAAATGCTGGCACACTGATCATTAGTACAGCAATGCATTGCTGTACTAGATCATTTATAATTATTAAAACTGTACTGTCATCTGATTAATTAATGATAAATTAAAGGAATAGTTAATGTTATCTGGACGCACTTTATGCTCTCTAAGCATAATTATCTTAGTATTATCTTTTACCTGTGCTGCTAATAGCTCTGCAGCCAATCTGACTCAAAATACTGAGGTACAGGAATTCATTAAAGAAATGGTAAATGAACAAGGTTTTGACCAGCATAAACTTGAAACATTATTCAGTCAGGTCAAAATAAAACAAAAAATACTCGATGCTATAAGCCGACCTGCAGAAAAAAGCAAGGCATGGTACGAATACCGGAAGATTTTTCTAACGGATAGACGTATTAAAAACGGTGCAAAATTCTGGAGTGAAAATATTGATACTCTTAAGTATGCAGAAGCAGTCTATGGTGTCCCTGCAGAAATTATTGTTGCTATTATTGGTGTTGAAACATTTTATGGTCGTTTACAGGGTACTTATCGTGTCATGGATGCGTTATCAACGCTAGCCTTTAAATACCCGAAACGCAGTAAATTTTTCCGTTCTGAACTAAAGCATTATTTAATCATGAGTCAGGAGCAGAAATTTGATCCCTTAAGTAAGAAGGGTTCCTACGCGGGTGCAATGGGTATGGGACAATTTATTCCCAGCAGTTTTCAACACTACGCCATTGACTTTAATGGGGATGGAGAAAAAAACATCTGGACCGACAGAGTTGATGCCATTGGCAGTGTTGCTAATTACTTCAAGCGTCATGGCTGGGAAAAAGGACAGCCGGTAGCAGATAAAGTCCAGCTTGCCGGGAACTCCGTATTAACAAAGGATGACAGTTGCCGAAGAAGTTGTAAACTCGAGCTGACTATTGCTGATTTTAGAAAAAAAGGCGTACTGGGGGAAACCCGGCCTGGTAATGAAACGCCGGCACTATTTTTAATGTTAAAACAGAAAAACAACTGGGAATACTGGCTGGCTTATAATAATTTTTATGTCATCTCACGTTACAACCACAGCACGCTCTATTCCATGGCAGTGTATCAACTCAGTCAGGAGATAAAAAAACTATTCCTGAATAAATCATCTTAATGAGCTCATCAATGTATACCATACCTTATAGTTTACGCATTATTATTTTATCAGCCGCTGCAGCATCATTATTATCCTGTGCCGGAAAAAGCACTAAGCCGGACTTATCCCATCAGGATGGTCCGCCGGCAGAGCAGGTCAATGTAGCCGAAATCCCCGATGCAGTTGTGCAGCACACCCAACGCAGCAAATATGGAAATCCGTCATCCTATGTGGTATTTGGTAAGCGCTATTATGTGATGTCTTCCGGCAAGGCTTATAAGGAACAAGGCATAGCCTCCTGGTATGGCAGTAAGTTTCATGGCAGGCGTACTTCCAGCGGTGAACCTTATGATATGCATGCCATGACGGCAGCACATAAAACACTGCCGCTGCCCACTTATGTAAGAGTAACCAATTTGAAAAATGGCCGACAGGTTATTGTTAAAGTCAATGATCGAGGTCCATTCCATGAAAATCGAATTATTGATCTATCACACACTGCTGCCGTAAAGCTGGGAATAAAAGCGACGGGGACGGGACATGTGGAAGTTGAGGCTCTGACTCCGGATACGGCATCAGCTAAAACAAAATCAGCTGATATTAAAATAAAAAAAAATAGTCCTGCGACTTCACTGCAATCACCGATTCCCGTCACACTGCAGAATAAAGCAGATTTATATCTGCAGCTGGGTGCCTTTTCTCAGCCACAAAACGCTCATAATTTAAAACTCAAACTCAGCTCTGATATTGGTACAGATAAACTCCATATCTCTAATACATTAAAAAACAATCAGCCATTATATCGTGTACGTATAGGTCCTGTTAAAAGCATTGCCCAGGCTGATGAATTATCAAAAATATTAACTCAAAAAGGCTTTCAGAAACCGCAAATAATAATTGAATAAGGTTGCAGCTGTTTATGTTTGATAATAAATTGACTAAATTCTTTTGTTATTTGTTTTAGATTCACTTTTTAGGTTAATTTAGGTTAAAATGTTCTTTTCCTTAGGCCGTAGAAGCAAGAGCATTATGACTTTAAATATTAACTATTTTTTTATCACTCTTTTCCTCACTTTAATTTCTTTAAGTTTAAATAGTCAGGCTGCTCCAAAAGCAATCCCGAAGCCTCCTACTATTGCAGCAAAATCCTTTCTATTAGTTGATTACAATAGTGGTAAAGTGATCGCACAAAATAATGCCGACACTCCGGTAGCACCCGCCAGTATCACTAAAATAATGACTGCTTTTGTAGTTTTTTCAGAATTAGAAGAAGGCAATATTCATTTAGAAGATCAGGTTACTATCAGTAAAAAAGCCTGGAAAACACCCGGTTCACGGATGTTTATTAAAGTAAACACAAAAGTAACTGTAAAAGACTTACTGCAGGGAATGATTATTCAGTCAGGCAATGATGCCAGTGTTGCCTTAGCAGAATACATTGCCGGGAGTGAAGAGACATTTGCAGCCCTGATGAATCAACATGCACAAGAATTGGGTATGACCAATAGTAATTTTCTCAATAGCACCGGCTTGCCGAATGATAACCATAAAACCAGTGCAAAAGACCTGGCGATTCTGGCCAGAGCCTTAATAAAACGCTTTCCCCAATATTATAAATGGTACTCAACCAAAGAATTTACCTATAATAAAATAACCCAGCCTAATCGCAATAAATTACTCTGGCGGGATAAGAGTGTTGATGGTATGAAAACAGGTTATACCGAAGATGCCGGTTATTGTCTGGTATCATCAGCAAAACGTAATTCAATGCGTCTTATTTCTGTCGTATTAGGCACAAAAAGTGCCAATGCCAGGGCTCAGGAATCACAAAAGTTGTTAAATTTCGGCTTTAGGTTTTATGAATCTCACGTCATTTACTCCGCAGAAAAAACACTTAAAAACATCCGCATTTACAAAGGCAGCCAGGAACATTTACCTGTGGGTGTCGAAAAAGACATTGCTGTCACTATTCCCCGCGGTCAATATAAAAATTTAAAACCTTCTATGAACATCAATACCCCTTTAGAAGCTCCTGTCACTAAAGGCCAGAAATTAGGTCAGGTTGAGATCAAACTGGATGGCAGGGTTTTAACCAAATCCCCATTGATTGCTCTCAAAACCATACCTGAAGGCAGTATCTGGCAATACGTCAAAGACAGTGCTTTACTGATGATGGAATAACACTATGATTAATACGCCAGACACTTCAGCTTCTGTGCCTGAGAAATCAGTTATTGATGAAGACCGTTTAATGACTTTCCCCTGTGACTTTGCACTCAAAGTAATGGGTGAAAACAGTAATGATTACGCCAACACGGTATTGTCTATTTGTCAAAAACACGTTGCAGGTATCAGCAGAGAAAGTATTCATACTCGCCCCAGCAGCAGTGGAAAATACATTGCCGTTACTGTTCAGTTAGTCGCAACCAGCCGCCGCCAGCTGGATGATCTATACATCGAATTAAATAACCACCAGCAAACTAAAATGGCACTTTAAAGGATGGCGTTCGGGAATAACGCTGGCAATACGTGCTTTGGAGTGTGGGCTTACAATATCAATGGGGTCAGACTCGATTGATTTTACCCATTAATACTTCCGGTTAAACGACCTTGCGAGGAAATCAATCGAGTCTGACCCCATTGATATTATTAAAAGATTGCTTACTGATCCGCAATTTAGGACTGCAGGCCTATGAACCGGTCTGGCATTCGATGCAGTCCTTTACTGAAAATAGAAATTCAGCAACAGCTGATGAAATCTGGTTATTGGAACACGAAGCTGTGTTTACATTAGGGCGTAACGGCAAAAACAAACATATTCTGTCAGCCAGTGACATTCCTGTTATTAAAATTGATCGTGGCGGCCAGGTGACTTACCATGGTCCCGGGCAGTTGACAGCCTATCTATTAATTGATCTAAAGCGTCGTGGACTGGGTGTACGAGAACTCGTCAGTTTGATTGAACAAAGTATTATACAGACACTGGCTGAGTATCAGCTTGAGGCTTATGCAAAAAAAAACGCACCGGGAGTTTATATTAATGAGGGAAAAATTGCCGCGTTGGGACTAAGAATAAAAAAAGGCTGTAGTTTTCACGGACTCAGTCTGAATATAAAAATGGATCTCAGTCCATTCTCACAGATTAATCCCTGTGGTTATGAGAATCTTAAAGTCATACAGGTCTCAGACTTCATTAAGGATGTTAAAAACTCTCAGCTACAGCAGCAGCTGGTTTTACATTTATCAAATAATCTTTCGTGTAATACGGCTTATACGAAAGTCATTTGGCAGAATAATTAAAATTCTCACCTCGTGTCCATCTATAAATTAGGATTTTTGTTCAAGTTCGAGGCGAAAAATGTGAGTTTACAAGTGTAAATGACCATTTTTCAACGAA
>DAOVUE010000106.1 GCA_030632745.1 Pseudomonadota bacterium
ATCTTCAATATAAATAGGATCAACTGGTATGTTTTGTTGTCCGGCTGTTTTAGTGGTTTTCATCTGAGCAATTTTATCCACAACATCTATGCCCTTGGTTACTTTTCCAAATACTGTATAACCCCAGCCATTCATAGTTTTATTAGTATGGTTTAAAAAATCATTATCTTTTAGATTAATAAAAAATTGAGCGGTGGCAGAGTGAGGATCTCTGGTTCGTGCCATAGCAACCGTTCCACGATCATTTTTAAGACCATTGTCAGCTTCATTTTTGACTGGCGGATAAGGTACTTTTTTACGATCCTGGGCATTGGTAAAGCCACCGCCCTGAATCATAAACCCCCCGATGACACGATGAAAAATGGTTTTTCTATAAAAGTGTGAGTCTGCATATTTAACAAAGTTTTCAACGGTTTTCGGTGCTTTATCAGGATAGAGTTCAAGAAAAATATCTCCCTGATTAGTGGTCATTTTTATTTTAACAGTATCGGAGGCAACACTGCTGATACTGAAACTCAGAAAAAAGAAGCTAAGAAAGAAAGTTAAAAATAAAACTTTAATTTTTGTCATTTTTTATACCTTAGTTTTTAAAATAGTTATTATTGTAAAATGAGATTATCCACTAAAAATTGCTTTAATGTCTACTATTTGTGTTTGTATTTCTACATTTTAGCGAATATTATATCGTATAGTATGAGAAAAATGATTTTAATGCTCGGATTCAAGGACTAATGATTTATTTTTGTTGAGTAATTCATTAAAATCAGCTCATTTATTATCATTATTAACGGAAATTATACAAACAATGAGCGATACAAACACTCAAACGACTGAGAAAAAAGTGATCAGTAACTTCATTCGTCATATTATTGATGAAGATATGAGTCAAAACAAAAATGGTGGCAAATTAATCACCCGTTTTCCACCAGAGCCTAATGGTTATCTGCATATTGGTCATGCTAAATCCATCTGTCTGAACTTTGGTCTGGCGGAAGATTATAATGGTATGTGTAATTTACGCTTTGATGACACTAATCCGGAAAAAGAGGATAGTGAATATATTGACTCCATTATGGATGATGTGAAATGGCTTGGTTATTCCTGGGCGGGTGAAGTTAAATATGCTTCTGATTATTTTGCACAATTGTATGCTTATGCTGTGCAATTGATTAAGCAGGGGCAGGCCTATGTCTGTTCTTTAACAGCAGATGAAGCTCGTGAATATCGTGGTTCTTTGACGCAGGCCGGTAAGAATAGTCCCTATCGCGATCAGAGTGTGGAACAAAATTTAGATTTGTTTGAACGCATGAAGCAGGGTGAATTTAATGAGGGTGAGCGGGTATTGCGTGCCAAAATTGATATGGCATCACCCAATATCAATTTACGTGATCCTATTATTTACCGCATACGTAAAGTAGAGCATCATCAGACCGGCAAGGAATGGTGTATTTACCCGATGTATGATTATACTCACTGTGTTTCAGATGCGCTTGAGGGCATTACACATTCTTTATGTACTCTTGAATTTGAAGATCATCGTCCCTTATATGACTGGGTACTGGATCAATTACAGACTCCCTGTCACCCTCAGCAAATTGAGTTTGCACGACTCAATCTTAATTATACCATTACCAGTAAGCGTAAATTAAAACAATTAGTGGATGAAAATCATATTAATGGCTGGGATGATCCCCGTCTGCCTACTATTTCAGGCCTGCGCCGTCGTGGTTATACTCCGGCATCTATCCGTGAATTCAGTGATCGTATCGGCGTGACTAAAGTAGATGGAGTAGTGGATATGGGTACATTGGAATTTTGTATCCGTGAAGATTTGGAACACACCGTAGCAAGAGCTATGTGTGTTATTGATCCGCTTAAGGTCGTTATTGAAAGTTTTGCTGATGATGCTGTTGAAGAACTCTCTGCACCGCGACATCCTAAGGATGAATCCATGGGACGACGCAGCTTTAATATGACGCGGGTGATTTATATTGATCAAAGTGATTTTGAAGAAGTACCACCACCAAAGTACAGACGTTTATCGGTTGGCAAGGAAGTGCGTTTAAGAAATTCCTATGTGATTAAGTGCCATGCAGTGATTAAAGATGAGCAGGGCAAAATTATTGAGCTGCGCTGTACTCATGATACCGATACTTTAGGTAAAAAACCAGAAGGGCGTAAGGTAAAAGGTGTGATTCACTGGGTATCAGAAAAATACAGTCTACCGGCAGAAGTGCGTCTATATGATCGTTTGTTTAATGAAGAAAACCCCGATGATGCAGCCAAAAAACATGAAGATGATAATAGTCATTTTCTGGATTTCCTAAATCCTGATTCTTTGACCATTATGGCCAATGCCCGGGCTGAAATGTCTTTGGCCGGGGTACAGGCAGGGGATTCATTTCAATTTGAGCGGGAAGGCTATTTTACTACTGATAAGGATTCCACTAGTGATAAGCTGGTGTTCAATCGTACTGTTGGTTTAAGAGATTCATGGGCTAAGATCGGTAGTAAAACATAATTATTTCTCAAATCCTTGAGGTGTTTTGCCTGCAGCGATGTAGGCAAAGGCCAGTACTTCTGCAACTACACGATAGAGTGATTCCGGAATGTCTTCATAAAGTTCGAGTTGAGATAACAAAACGGTTAAATCAGGATCTTCATGTATAGGGATACCATGCTCTTTAGCCAGCGCAATAATTTGCTCTGCAATTTCATTCTGTCCTGTGGCTGTTATCTTAGGAATAGGATTTGACGCTTTACTTTCATCATAATTGAGAGCAATTGCCTGCTTGAAAATTGTTTCATCATTACTTTTCTTATTCTCAGCAGCAGAGTTCTTTTTTGTATTTTTATTAGCCATATCTTATTACACCCGTTCATCAACTATGAATTGACTGTCTGCCTGTTCTTTCTTCGCCGCTTCAGGAACCCCATGAAATGCCGTGAGTTGTGAAATGGTGAAATCAGCATCAAACAGGCGCTCTTTTAATAAAGGAAATAATTGCTGTAATAAGTGCTGACTATTTTTTTCTTCTGTCCAGAATTGAATGGCTAAATCATTTTTATCCAATGTAATATAAATTCTGATAGCACCCAGAGAGGGCAGGTGGAAAGCCATATTAACGGTCCAGATCTTATTGCCTTTTCGGGCTTCTTCATCGGTGAATTCCTGTCGAATTTTCAGCTGTAGTACTTCCTGCTGATCATTGTTGCGAAAGGGAATTTCAAAGTTTAACAGAGCTTGTTCACTGCCGCTTTCACGGCTGTGCAGTTGAGTCACAATAAGCCGGGACAGAACACCTTCCAATTGTTCTAATAGCCTGTTTTGTAGCAATAAAGGAGAATTCAAATGGAACAGATTATCAGCAGCAGGTGCCTGTACCTGGGCATGAATAATACGACCTGGAAGATCATAAAATTGTCCTGACCTGGAGTGTGAGTCTGTTAATGTTCTATGTTCAATGCTTTGATATAAGCTCTGTTCAGAGGAAAGATTTTTAGGTAATAGAATGGCTTCATTTTTATGAATCATTGTTGCCAGATTGGATAAATTTGCTTTTAAATCTGTCTGAGAAATTTGTTTAATGCTCTGCTGAGTTTGAGCTGGAGTCTGAGTTCTGCCCGGGTTTAAAGCTTGAGTGACTGAATTAAGTAATTTATTTTCCAGGAATTGCCCGGAATTTTGTACAACATTTTTTATGTCATTAATTGTCGTTAACTGAGCTAGTTGAGGTAATTGCTGTAATAGTTTATCCACTTGTTTAATAAACTGTGCTGTGAAATAACTATTGGGCTGATTAATCTGCGTTGAAATTTCTTTTAGAGAGGCAAGCAGTTGCGGCAGTGCCTGCTGTCGGGTGACATATTGATTAATGTATTGGCTGACCTGATGACTTTCCTGTGGGGAATGATGTATTTGAAAAGAAATATCTGCAGCATTTTTATTAACCTGTATCAATAATTGCTGCCCCGCTTGAAGTAATAAATCAGTTTTTATTTGTACAACTTGTGCCTGTTTTATTATTTTATTATTAATCGGGTTATTGGCTAAAACAGTATTTTCTGCCTGAACTGTTCGTTTCTGATAGCCTTGCAGTTGAACTTCCTGTTTTTGAACTATTTCCAGGGGTAACTTTGACAATAGTTCAAGGGCTGATTTTATCTGCTGCTGCACTTGTGGTTCAGATGTCAGGAGTTGTTTAGATGCAGCGTATGCCTGCTGTAGTGTTGTATTATTGATCGGCGTATTGGCTGCTATGGGTTCTTTTGTTTGAGTACTCTTTTTAGAAACAGGGTTTTGAAAAGCCGGGTTTTGAGCGGTGAGTTGTGTCAGAATTTCGCTTGCTGCTTTAGATGATATTATATTGTCAGACAGCATTTGCCGGATAATTTTTTGTACTGTTTCCAGGGGTACTTTTGACAGCAGGTCAAGTGATGATTTTATCTGCAGTTGCAGCTGTGCTTCAGAAACTATCGTTTGATTAGGCGATTGTGTTGCCGGTGTAATTTGAGGCAGAACTTGTGAAAGAATATTGGCATCAAACTGCCCGGCGCCATTAACTAATAGTGAGGCCAGCCCGTTTTGTGTCTGCTGATAGACAATAGTTTGGATCAGCTGCCCGGGGGACCATTGTTGAATGGTTCCTAAGGTTAATTCTTTGGGAATAATAGTGATTGATTTTATTGCCGCTGCTGCTAATTTATGTTGTACAACTCGATCCTGGATGTAAATCTGAGTAAACTCACCGGGTAGAATTTGTTTAGCACTGAGAACGGCTTTCTGAGTATTAATACTTAATAAACCAGTTTGAGATAAATTGTCCAGAGTTTGTTTTAACAGTAAACCAATAGCTAAACGTTGTTTTTCAGCCATAGCTGAGCTAAGCTTGCTGCTGATTTCTTTATTAATATCTTTATTGATATCAGCTTCGCTGCGAGTGATTTCAGTACTGATTTTTGATGGATCTATAGAATTCATGCAGATAAAATCTTTTGTAAATATTTTATATTTAGTTTCAGTATAAACTATTTCCCTTAATCCTGCAGATCGGATAAAACACTTTCGCACTATTAATAAAATAAGTAATAAGACAGGGCAAATTATGCATCAGGACAGTCAACTTTGGTATGTCAAAAAAAATGGACAAATAAAAGGACCTTTTGCGACAGGGCTAATTAGTCAAAATATCTTATTAGGACGAATTCACCCGAGTGACTTATTAAGCCAGGATAAAGAAATCTGGCGTAAAGCATCGACTGTTCGTGAAGTGATGCCTGATGTTGTTAAGTATCGTAATGATCCTAATTATAAAGAACGTTTAAAAGCGGCCAGGCGCTGGGCTGATGAAAGAAGTGAAGTTCGGGAAGCCAATCCGGATGGCCAGGAATACGCTCATTCACCACGAAAAAAAGCCACCCGTTTAGGTATTAAAACGACTGGATTGTTCGGTATTATTGTTCTGATTAGCGTCATTACAGGTTTTATTTATACCATGTTTGTTTTTACTCCTGATGCTCCAATTGCTCAAATTAATTGTGCATCGACGGGCCGGGATGGTAGTGTGTTTGATCGCTGTCATTTACAGGGCAGGGACTTTAGTCGCCGCAGTTTAACAGCAAGCAGCTTTAAAAATGCTCTATTACAAAATAGTCGTTTCAGACAATCCAATTTGCAGCATAGTCACTTTGATTATGCTAACCTGTCTAATGCTGATTTAACTCAGGCTGATTTTAGTGGTGCCAGTATGAAAGCAGTTGATCTGCGTGGTGCTGTACTAAATGCTGCTGTTTTTACTGATGCTGATATGAGTTATGCTGATTTGACTGGAGCTAAAGCCGCAAAAATAAAATTGACGGGTGCTAAATTAGCCAATACAATTTGGTTTGATGGTCATATTTGTGCTAAGGAATCAGTGGGAAGTTGTCTGGCACAGTGAATAAATTTTTGGATTTATCAAAAAAAGCGTACTTTTTATATGACAGAATAACAACCTTTATATAGTGCGATATCCTATTCTTCTGCCATATCCAAAACGGTTTGGCGTAATGCTTGTGAAAAATAAAGATTACTTCTTGCCAATAAATCTAACTTAGGTCTGATAGTGGATATTAAGCCTTTCTTTTTTGCCGTTAATAAAACACCCAGTGAACCAATGGTTTTGATTTCATTTATCATAGCAACCTTTC
>DAOVUE010000107.1 GCA_030632745.1 Pseudomonadota bacterium
AGACAGTGCCTCTTTTTTTCAGCAGCTGGATTTTTCTCATATTGACCAGATTCGCTATACTTTTTTTCCTGATGCTGCCAGGCAAAGCTTAAAACAACGCAGCCGCTTGAAAAAAGGTCGTCTGACAGTTATTGCAGGAGTCATGCTGCTGCTTTTATTATCGGCTCCCTTTATTCAAAACAAGATTCGTTATAATAAATATGAACAACGATATCTGGAATACAAAGAAAAGACCATAGAAGTCAGAAAAATGCGCGCTTCTGTGAATCAGTTTGAAGCGAAATGGGCACTGTTTCTTGAGCATCCTCAGGTAGATGCTGCTGCTATTGTGGACAAGTTAAATAAAATCATCCCTAAAAACAGCTGGCTTACTGTTTTTGAACTAACAGACAATGAAGTTGAAATTGAAGGCAACAGCCCGAATGCAGCGGGTATTCTGGAAGTGATATCTAAACAGGCAGAATTTGATGATGTTGCCTTTAATCAAAGAACCCGTTCTGAACGGGGTAAAAATGAGCATTTTGGTATCAGCTTTCGCATGAAGAACAATGATATAGAAGCTTATCGCGATAAGTTCTTCTCGGATTAGTAATAGTAAAATGAATGCAAAAGAAAAAAATTACTGTTTGTTTTTATAGCTATTCTTGCAGTAGGTGTGGTTGCACAAGGGATTCCTTTTGCACTTAAATCTTATGATGAAGGTGTTGACTCTATTGATACTTTCAGAGGTAAAAGAAAACGCCTTAAAAAGCTGCTGGCTCGCAGCGATTACTGGAAAGCTGAGTTTGACAAAACCAATCAAAAGCAGCAGCAGCTGGAACAGTTGCTTTATGTCGGGCAATCACCGGATCTGATGGCCGGACGTGTACAGTCTACATTGAAAACATTGACTAAAAACAGTCAGATAAAAGTAGATTCCATGAGTCTGCCAGATTTACAACAATACGATGACTGGCTATTAATTACTCAGTCTATGACGTTTAAAGCCAGTGCTGTTGCTTTGATGAAGCTATTAGCATTAATAAAAAAAGCACAGCCGCAATTAATTGTCACTGATCTGCAGGTTCGTTCCCGGCGCACTAGTTTAAGTTGTACACTTAAAGTGGTTGCCTTCAGTCGCCTTAATCAGGAAGACAGCAGCAACGGGGGGACAATAAATGGAACTTGATTTAGCCATTTTCTCATCATTGCTGGTGCCGTCTAATATCGCTCCGGAAAAAGATTTTTTTGACACGGGAAAGCTATTCTATCTGGCCTCACCGAAGCCGGATCTGAGAGCCCGGATTCGTTATACCATGGGACAAAATATCCAGTTTGAGTCTGCTTCTGAAGATGATATTTCGGGGCTGATTAAACACTGGCGGGCAGAATTAGCCCCTGATTTAGGGGAAGAACAGGTACAGGAAGCTGAATTTAATGAGGAGGATTTAAAAGATCTGTCTTCTGATGCACCGGTCATTCGCCTGGTGAATCATTTATTTGAGCGCGTAATGGATTTAAACGCCAGTGATATTCATTTTGAGCCTGAAGAACATAGCTTTAATATACGTTGTCGCGTGGACGGAATTATGCAGCAGATAGAAACGCTGCCGGTGAGTGCACAGCCGCCGGTGACCTCACGACTGAAATTAATGGCCAAACTGGATATTGGTGAAAAAAGGTTACCTCAGGATGGCCGTATAGAATATACTCTCGGGAAAAAGAAGATTGATATGCGGGTATCAACTTTGCCCGGAGTTCATGGTGAGTCAGTGGTACTGCGTATCCTGGATCGCAGTGATATCCTGGTTGATCTGGAACAGCTGGGCATGCCGCCTCAGGTATTAAAAGACTGGCAGAAAATGATTCGTCAACCGCACGGCATGATTTTGGTTACGGGACCTACAGGTAGTGGTAAAACCACAACTTTATACGGCACGTTGGAAAAAATCAGCAGTAAACAGCAAAAAATGATCACCGTGGAAGATCCGGTTGAATATCAACTGGAAGGGATTACCCAGATCCAGGTCAATAGTAAAATTGGTTTGAATTTTGCGTCAGGACTGCGCTCAATAGTACGTCAGGATCCCGATGTGATCATGATTGGTGAGATACGTGATCAGGAAACCGCATCGATTGCTATTGAGTCTGCGCTGACAGGACACCTGGTTTTTTCAACCTTACACACCAATGATGCGGCGGGAGCTATTAGTCGCCTGCAGGATATGGGAGTTGAACCGTATTTAATCAGTTCAAGTATGCTGGCCATTCAGGCGCAGCGTTTGGTGCGGGAAATTTGTCCAAAATGTACCACAGAGTATAAAATGACCGATGTTGAAGCAAAATTATTAGATATTGAAGTGGATGAAATAGCTCTTATTCGTAAAGGAGAAGGCTGTAACCATTGTGGCGGGACAGGATATCGTGGACGTATTGGACTTTATGAGCTATTAATTATTAGTGATGATATTCGCCACTTAATTAATACCGGTGCTGATTCGAATGATATTCGGGAAAAAGCAGTAGCACAAGGCATGTTGACGCTCAGACAGGATGCTCTGTCAAAACTAGCCGCCGGAGTGACAAGCGTTGAAGAAGTGGTCAGGGTAACCAGAGTTTCATGAGTCTCAGCTACTATGATTTTCAGGCTTATAATGAACAGGGTTCACTGGAAAAAGGTCAGCTCAGTGCAGAGAATGAGCAGGAAGTTGTTAATGTTCTAAAGGGCAAAAAACTTCTGCCCATTAAAATTAGTCTGTCGCAGCAGCAGTCTCAGTCCGGTAGTCAGAAAAAGGGTATTTCCCGCTCGGAATTGATTGACTTTACGCAGGGATTGACTACCCTGATGGATGCTCAGATGCCGATTGACAAGGCATTGTTCCTGTTGGAAGGGCTCTCAGAATCTGCTTCCACCCGACAATTAATCGAAGCTATTCGACGGGATGTAAAAGAAGGCAAAACTCTGGCTCAGGCACTGGAAGCCAGAGAGAATGTTTTTTCGGTTATGTATATTAGTATTATCAGAGCTGGTGAAGAAGCGGGGATATTAAATCAATTATTACCCTCTCTGGAACGTTTTATGGTGGATGCAGAAGAAACACGACGCCATATTGTGGGGGCAATGGCCTATCCCTCGGTATTATTTGTTGTGGGTATTGCATCGATAGTGTTGATGTTAGCCTTTGTGGTTCCGCAATTTGCCACGTTGTTCGACGATGCAGGTACAAAAGTACCTCCTTCTGCTGCTTTTTTGTTATCATTAAGTGAATGGATGCAAAGTTATGGCTGGACCTTGCTGTTGATACCCGTTGGTCTTTATTCAGCATGGAAATGGTGGGGCAGCAGCAGGGAAAATAAACGTCACCGTGACAGTTTTTTATTGAAACTGCCTATTTTTGGTAAACTCCTGCTGTATAAGAATAGTGCAAATTTTGCCAGAACACTGGGTTCCCTGTTGTCAGCAGGTATCCCGCTATTACGTGGTTTGCAAATCACACGCGGTGTGATAGAAAATACCCGCTTAGTTGATGAATTAAAAGCAGTAGAGGAAGAAGTACAGGCAGGTGTTGCATTAGGCAAGGCTCTGGATAATCGAAAAATTTTTCCTGTGCTATTATATAAATTAATCAGTGTGGGCGAAGAATCAGGCCGTACTGCCAGTATCTTAGAACAATTAGCTGTAACGTTTGACAGCTATGTAAAAAATTTAATTGCCCGCTTAGTGTCATTAATTGAACCAATACTTATTTTATTTTTAGGTATTATGGTGGGTGGAATCGTAATTACCATGTTATTGGCCGTCTTTAGCATTAATGATGTGGCTATGTAAGGTAAGAGCCTTCAGCAAACATTAAAAGCACTCAAAAAAAGAGAGTTTAACGTTGTGAAAAATAATGAAATAAAAACTAAAAAACTTTCAGTTAATAGCCCGGGAAAACAGTTTAAGTCTGTCTTGCTGCTTGCTGTATTTTTTTTAGCCTCATGTCAGACAACGTCTGAGCAGGAAGAGTTGTCACAGGCCGATCAAAATACACAAGGACAGTATGAAGTTCAGCAGACTGAGTCTTTCCTGACGCAGAATCAGGAACAAAGAAATCAACATGCACTGGATGCAGGCAATAAACTTAAAAGCACTGATACAGGCAATGTTCAAGCTGATTATTCACAATCCAGAGCACCTATGTCTGCAGGGACAAAAAAGCGTCTGAAAGCTCATGCTCAGGAGCTGAATAACCGTGGTTCAATTCCAGAAATTAATTATCAGGCCCCTGATGCACCTGCTTTAAAAATCATATCAGATCCACAGCAGGGAAGTGATGCACCCGTAGCGATCAAATTAGATTATGAGCAGGTTGAGATACGTCAGATTCTGGAAGAGTTTGCTGATTCTCTTGATATGTCAATTATTATTGATCCGAGTATTTCGGGCAGTGTGACGATGCGTACGGCACCTAATGCCTCTTTGAGTAAAGAGGATCTCTGGACTCTATTACAGATGATTCTCAGTGAAGCCGGGGTGGTTCTGGAACGGCGGGGTGAAATTTTTCATGCCAAGCGGTCACCGCAATTATTACCCTCAACCATTGGCCGTGCCTCAATTTTAGATACCACAGATGCTTCCCGTGTGATGCAGATTACACCCTTAAAGCATATTTCTATTGAAGCTGCGATGACTGTTTTAAAACCCATTGCCGGTCCAAAAGGCGGTCTTGTTCCAGTGCCTAGTCTTAATACCTTATTAATTGTTGACAGACCGGAACTGATTAAACGTTTTAATGGCTTATTATCTATAATTGACAGTGATCCGTTTAAAAATCGCGGCATTCAACTGTATAAAATAAGACAGGCGGAAGCAAAAGATGTAGCCAAAGAACTTGAGGATATTCTCAAGCTCATTGAAGGCAATAAACCTGCTTATCAGGTAATGGGTCTGGAACGTATTAATGCACTGTTAGTGGTCGCTCCCCCGGGGCGTGGATTTAAAGACGTGAGTCGCTGGGTCGATATTCTGGATGCAGGTGCAGATGAAGCACTTGTCGAGCAGATCTTTATTTATAAATGTAAAAGTTTAAAAGCAACGGCTTTGGCCGGCACATTAAATGCTATCTTTCAGCAGGAAGATCCCACGATAGAGAAACCGCAAGAGGAAGCAAATGATAATCCGTTTGAGTTTAAAACAGTCACAAAAGAATCCTTATCCAGCGGGGCTGCAGCTAAACGGGCGATTGATAAAGAGAAGGGCGTAACGGCACCCGTTAAAAACAATAGAAAAAGTTCTGGTGAAGCGGGGTCCGCCGATATTAGGGTAACGATAGTGGCAGATGAGGACAGTAATACATTATTGATACGCACCACAGCCAAAGATTATAAACAGTTACTGGCAACCATTAGAGTGCTGGATATCATTCCTCTGCAGGTATTGATTAATGTAGTCATTGCTCAGGTGACTTTAACCGATGCACAGCAGTTCGGAATTGACTGGGCTTATTTAGGATCAGGTCGCTCAACCTATCAAACTAATTTTGGTCAGGCACAAGCCGTGGGTGATTCAGGCGATCCTTTAGGACTGATTCTTAATCGTATAACCAGTAACTGGAGAATAACACTGAATGCTCTGGCTAAAGAAAGCGATGTTAATATTTTATCCAGGCCTTCCTTATTGATTACCAATAACCAGGAAGGCGTGATTAATGTGGGTAAAGAGGTGCCGGTAGAAACGTCTAATACTACTAATACCAACTCAACCGATATTATTGGCGGCACCAATATTACACAGCAGATTGCCTATCGTAAAACAGGTATTGAATTGACTGTGACGCCGCAGATCAATGAAGACGGTATGGTGACTATGGTTATTAAACAGGGATTATCCGCTATTGAAGGACAGACTAGCGGTGGTGATACAGGCCTGAATCCTACCTTCACAAATCAGGAAATCAATACCACTGTAATTGTAAGAGATAAAGAGACTATTATCCTGGGCGGTTTGATTGAGTCCATTGAAGTCGATGGTGAATCGGGTGTGCCGATATTAAAAGATGTGCCCCTCATGGGATATTTATTTAAGAATCAGGGGAGCCAGGTTGAACGTCGGGAGTTGATTTTAATTATTTCAACCAATATATTAAATGCAAATGATAATTATGATGACTTTAATAATGCCTTTAAGGATCGCTATTATGCCGCT
>DAOVUE010000011.1 GCA_030632745.1 Pseudomonadota bacterium
GCAGTTTTTATCTCTACAGTTCTCACGGCTGTGGAAAATTTCCCAGCAGCAGATAAGCTTTGGCTTGTGCTGGTTTCAGACCCGATGCAGCTGAAATTATTGCTGTCGGGTTACCATCAAACCCGGACAGTGCTGTTTCAAACTGATCAAGAGCAGCTCTCTCAGCAATAATAAATTCATTATAGGCCATCATTTCAGCATCGCTGAGCCCCCATGCATACTGATCAACTGTATTCTTTTCAACCTTGAACCAGGCATGTGAGCCTTTGTTATACAGGTCAGAAAGAATAGCAATCGTATCGTCATCAAAAGTGCTGTTCGAGATTGCGATAATATCTCCCATAATGGTGTGAAATGCGGTTAACTCATCGGTGATGAATTTTGGAAAGCCATTGCGCCCGCGAAATTCTCTCATCGTAGTACGAACAAGTTCCAATACTTCATGAGCTTCCAGAAAATGATTATTATCTACTTCTTCCACCGCTTCATTAACCAGAAGCTGTACTTGTGAGAAATAAGATATCCAGTTCCTCCAACTTGAGCGGTAGGTAATGTAATAATCACGGAAACTCTCCCATGAGTCTACATAGACTGACATTGCCTGGATGGCCATCCCCGGGGTGACTTGAGGGTTGACAGGAACCTGGCTGGTTAGAAACAGTGCCGGAATATACTCACCTTCAAGATCAACCATGTCCTGCTGTAACACATCATCTTTGGCCATAGCTGCGCCGTTTACTATGAACATAAGCAGTAATATGGACAATAGAGATCGAATTTTTATTATTTGCATCTAAATAGTTTCCTTTTAATTTTAGCTGTTGATTATGATAATTTTTAATCCGGGTCATGCACTTATTACTTGAATTCAGGATAAAAAATTACCTGATGGTATTAAGGGATTTGGCATTTACCTCGGTGCCCCTTGAGGGTATTAAAGTACCAATCTAACTTGTCTAAAAAAACAATAGCGTTGTTGTGAAACCTTGAAAGATACGGATATTCCTGTGGTTCCAGGCCTAGCTCTTGATTTTTTATCCTGCGTTATATGGGTACTTGTGTTCTGCCAAGTCCCTAAACGATAAATAAAATACTATTAACAATTGTAAAATAATATAAGCAATTGAAACATTAGATAAACCGATAAAGATACTAGGGTATATACCAAGATACCAAGCCAGAGATTATAAATCTCTGATTAATTAATAAACATTATCCTAAATTGACGAGAAAAACTGAACAAGAAACATATTGAAACAATTTATAAATAAAAGGGAAACAATTGTCCTGTATATTTTATCTTACGCAATAACTAAGAAATATAAATTTCAAGATAATAACAAACTGGAGATAAAAAAAATGAAAACCTTTTTAAAAATACTTTTTTTTGGAGCAACTTTTTTAGCTTTAGCTGTAACTAATGTATTAGCAGTTGCTAATGCTAATGGACAAGGGGGATTTAAAGGAAATGCAGATAATGCACGTGAAATAGGCAATGGACACCAGTATTATTATTCCTTTGGTGTTGACACCAGTAATGATATATTTGTAAATCCACGGGTATTTCAAAATGCAACAGGACTTAATTTTATAGATGAAAATGGAGATGGGATCTGTGATATTGCTCAAGACAGTGAGCTTTTTTCAGATCTGAAGGTAGGAAAGTTTGAAGATAAAAATAGTGACGGTATACATGATGAATTTCAAACACATGAATTTTATCAACATTCAAAAATGGACAATTACGTAGATGTTGATGGAGATGGTCTTTGTGATAATTATGAGGAATCTCCAATAGTAAACTGACTAATATTTAGGGAATTGGCATTTACCCCGGTGCCCCTTGACGTTATATTGGAACTTTAATTTCTGCCAAGTCCCTTACAATTGAATCTAGATTGAATCATTGTTTTACTGGTATGATTGATTATATTCATTAGCCTGAATTCCAGTGGTGTATAATTATAATCTGCTAATAATAAGTATACGGAGGTGTATTATGAAAAAATCAGTACTAATGGTTGTGGTGGTAGTTTTTACCTTAATAGTTTCAAGTATAGCAATGGCTGGCGGACGATATTATAGAGGACACAACGGCCCTTATTATGGTGGTGGCCATGGAGGTCGTGGTGATCATTATTCCGAAGCGGTTTTGGGCGGCTTGATAGTGGGTGGAATTATTGGTTCAACACTTAATCCCCCATACGGCAGACCTGTTTATGTCAATAGCTATCCTGTACCCGTTGCAGCTGGAAGTAATTTTTTACTTAAGTCAAACGGGGATTGTTTCCTGATTACTAATAACTCCAATGGTAATCAAATTCTATCATCTGTACCGGCCAGTAATTGCAGATAAGTTTTCAGGTACGTCAATAAACTAATATATGATACAAATTCTCAAAAACAACCAGCAAATACTAATGGAAGCTGCCATTGTTGAACGGCTGCGGCGTTCGACTGATGTTAAACTGCATCCTGACTTAATCCATGCACCACTGATATATGATGAAAAAGGTAAAAAAGCCTTAATTAAACTTTATCAGGAGTATGTCTCTATCGCCTATGAAGCCAGGATGCCTGTGTTCTTATGTGCTCCTACATGGAGAGCTAACTATGCCAGAGTACATCAATCAGCTATTGCCCATTCTATCAATAGTGATGCGGTGCATTTTCTACAGGAGTTTCGTGACTCACAAGTTCATCATAAAAGTGAAATAATAATTGGCGGTATGCTTGGATGCAAGAATGATTGTTATAAACCCGATGAAGCTTTATCCGTTTCAGAAGCACAATTATTCCATACATGGCAAATCGAACAGCTTGTACTGGGCGGTGTTGATTGTCTGATTGCTGTCACGCTTCCAAATGTCGATGAGGCACTGGGTATTGCCAAAGCAATGCAAGCGACTGGAATTCCATATATTATCAGCTTTGTAATCTCCAGAGATGGCTGTGTCTTAGACGGTACCAATCTCAACGATGCTGTGCACTATATTGATAATAATACCACTGTTCAACCTCTTGGCTATATGGTTAATTGTGCTTTCCCCTCATTTTTGTGCCCGGATCAACAGCCTAAACAGCTATTTGAGAGACTGATTGGTTATCAGGCAAATGCATCGTCACTAGACCATTGCGATCTTGATGGTGCAAATAAGCTGGAAGCTGATGAGCTCTCGGAATGGGGAAATTTGATGATTGAACTTAATAGTAAGTATGGAATGAAGATTCTTGGCGGCTGTTGTGGAACCGATGGGGATCATTTACGCTATATTGTTGAACATAAAAAGACTAATAATCCTAAATAACTCAGGGCCGTGGAAATAATTATGGCAAAAGTCCTTCCAATAGCACAATTAGGAGCTGCAATAATCAGAAAAATCTCTGCACCGGTTAAAGATATTCATGCTGAACAAATCCAGAACCTGATTGATGATCTTCTTCTCACCTGCCATAATGCAAATGGTATGGGGATAGCCGCACCACAAACATACCACGCCAAGCGTATCTTTATTATGTCCTCACAACCTAATGCACGTTATCCTTATGCGCCAGTAATGGAACCTGAAGTTGTTATTAATCCTGAAATTACCTGGCAATCTGATGCAATAGAGAAAGACTGGGAGGGATGTTTGACTTTACCCGGTTTACGCGGACTTGTTCCCCGTCGAACAAAAATAAAGGTAAGGTATACCAATCGTGAGAAGGTAAAGGTAGAGCGTGTATATGAAGGATTTTTAGCACGTATATTTCAACATGAGCTGGATCATCTGAATGGTAAGGTGTTTATTGATCGAGTCGAATCCACGCTGGATATCGTTATGGAAAAAGAATTTCAGCGCATGCTCAATGAGAAAATATGTCACACTCATTAAAACAAACTTTCAAGCCGGCCTGGTGGTTATCTAATGCGCATTTACAGACTTTATTCCCCGCTTTAGTCAGAAGGCCTCAAGCTCTAAATTTTCACCAGCGTGAAAGATTATATACCATCGATAATGATTTTATTGATATTGACTGGTGTGCAAAACAGAGTAAAAAACCACTGGTCATTTTATTACACGGCCTGACAGGTAGTTCACAATCACCCTATATTACAGGCTTACAGCGAACTTTTTTACAACAGGGCTGGCGCAGTGCTGTGCTTAATTTTCGTGGCTGTAGCGGAGAACCTAATAATTTAGCCCGTAGTTATCATTCGGGTGATACAGAGGATATTAATTTTTTATATCAAACCCTGCGTCAGCGTGAACCACAAACACCCATAGCAATGATTGGATTTTCACTGGGCGGTAATGTCTTATTAAAATGGTTGGGAGAGCAGGGAAAACATATTTCGCTTGTTGCCGCTATTGCTGTTTCTGTGCCTTTGCAATTAGATGTTTGTGCCACTAAATTAGATCAGAATTTCTCAAAAATTTACCGAAATCATTTAATTTCTAATCTAATAGCTTATATGAAAAAAAAGCAGCAGCATCTGGAATCTCAGGGCTTATATGAAGAAGTAAAGAAAATTATCCGCTTAGGTGATTTAAACGGCATTAAATCTTTTTGGGATTATGATAACCGTGTGATTGCAAGGCTTTATAATTTTAAAGATGTGCATGAATATTATCAACTGTCCAGTTCACGACAATTTCTAAAAGATATTCAAATACCAACAAAAATAATACAGGCACTGGACGATCCTTTTATGACTAAAGATGTGTTACCCGATCAAAGTGAATTGTCTCCCTTTGTTCAGTTAGAATTAACCCGATCTGGCGGGCATGTAGGCTTTATTTCAGGGAATAATCCTTTTAATCCCGGCTATTGGATTGAACAATGTGCCGTGGATTTTTTTATCCAGCAGGGTTTGGTTTAATTTCTGATGAATGCAAGTATGTTACACTGATATCAGGGTATGTTATTGGTAAATTATCATTGATCCAGATGGGCGTATTGCGTATAAAGCAATTGCTGGTCGTGAGTTTGAGAGTTTTACCCGCCTGATATTGTTAAAAAGCTTTAAATTTAAGCCCGAGGCTAATAAATAAAAAATGAAATCAAGAAGTGAACATTGGGATTCAATATTCTCAGAAGCAAAAGATTCAACATTAGGATGGTATGAAAAAGATCTGACAGAAACATTTACTTTATTGAATCAAATTGAAAATTGGGAGCATTCTACCCTTTTTATATCAGGAGCAGGGACCTCTACTTTAATTGAAGAGCTGTTAACTAAAAATGCACAGCTGGTGATCA
The DNA here is from genome assembly GCA_030632745.1 of Pseudomonadota bacterium. Classification (GTDB taxonomy): domain Bacteria; phylum Pseudomonadota; class Gammaproteobacteria; order GRL18; family GRL18; genus GRL18. The sequence continues at coordinate 5,245 of DAOVUE010000011.1, forward strand.
ACGATATAAGTATTAAGGCTCTAAACAATGTTAAAACCAGATTAGGGAAACAGAAAAAAGAAATTTATTGGCTTTGCCAGGATATTGCTCAACCTGTTCAAGAGGCGATACCCGTTATTGATATTTGGATAGATAGAGCTGTTTTACACTTTTTGACTGATGAAAATAGTATCAAAGGTTATTTTAACAATCTGAAATCCATTTTAAAAATGGGCGGCCATGCCATTTTTGCCGAGTTTTCTAAAACAGGGGCAAAGAAATGTGCAGGTTTAACAGTACATCAATACTCAGTTGAAGAATTATCAAAAAGATTAGGCTCATCATTTAAGCTAATATCCTATTTCGAACATATTTTTATTAGCCCTAAAGGCGATGAAAAACCCTATATTTATACCTTATTTCAAAGAGTTGAAGAATAACAGGCGTATCACTTAAGCGTGAATCAAAAGATAGGGGGAGGGGCGTATAGTTCCTCCCGTTATAAAAGACCAGGGGGGGAGGTAATTTTTAAAAGTGTAAAGCAGAATGGGTTAGTCCCGATAAATACTATCTATAATGAGGAATTTACTAATGTGACAGAATGTATTATCCTCGTGGTATACAAAGTTTATAATAGCTAGGGGATAAGGGGGATATTATGAATGCTGCAGATGAAAAAATAGATAAAAGCCAAAATACCGTGCAAATTGGAGAAAAACAGCTTGCAGTCAGCAAGAAAGGTTATTTAATCAATTTTGATGATTGGGATGAAGATTTTGCCAGAACAATGTCCGAAAGAGATCATCTCAAACTTACAGAATGTCACTGGGAAGCTATTAATTTCCTGCGAGATTTCTACCGTGAGTATCAGATACCTCCGCATCCGCGAGTAGTAATCAAAGCAATCGGTGAAAAAATCAGTTCATGGGGATGTACCAGGAAAGATCTTGAGAATGCCTTCCCGCTGGGTGGCTGCAAGCAGGCCTGTCGTCTTGCAGGCTTGCCGTTCTTTTACTGCCACTCTTGTTAGAAAAGTTAGACACTATTCCAGGCCCATTTTTTTCAAGCTATAACGCAATTGTCGATAGGTCACTCCAAGCAGTTCTGCTGCAGCCTTGCGATTCCAGTGTGTCTTTTCTAATGCCTGTTGTATCTGCTGTTTGTTTTTTAGCGGGGATTGTAAGGGTGCGGGATTAATTTCAGCAAGAGGCAGTTTATCCGATGCATTGGATAGAGGTAAAATGGGCTCATGTAATGATAAGTCACCCGCCTGAATAAGTAAATTATCGCAAAGAGCGACAGCTCGTTCCAATATGTTTTCTAACTCTCTTACATTGCCTGGAAATGAGTAGGATTGCAGGAGGTTTACGGCTTCATCTGATAATTGATAAGGTTCGTCTTTAGCGTCGGATAGTTTTTCCAGAAAGAACTTTGTCAGGGAAATGATATCATCAGAACGTTCTCTCAATGGGGGCATCTCTAATTCAATCACATTGATTCGATAATACAGATCCTGGCGGAAATCACCATCAGCAACTAATTGGTTTAAATTTTTATGTGTGGCACTGATAATTCGCACATCAATTTTTTCTTCTTGTGCAGCACCAACCGAACGAATGGCTTTTTCCTGTATGGCTCTGAGAAGTTTTACCTGCATGGAAAGTGGTAAATCAGCGACTTCATCAAGGAATAATGTGCCGCCATGAGCTGTTTGAAATAATCCTTTTTTATTCTTATGAGCACCGGTAAAACTGCCCTTGGTATGTCCAAAGAATTCACTTTCCATCAGTTCAGCGGGGATTGCACCACAGTTAACCGGGACAAAAGGGGAGTCTGAACGGGAGCTTAAATAATGTATTTGTTTTGCTGCCAGTTCTTTTCCTGTGCCGGACTCGCCACTAACAAAAACGGGAGCCTGACTTTTTGCTAATTTACTGATCAGTATATTGGTTTGCTGCATGGCTTTGGAATCGCCAAGTAAACGTATTTTTTTATCGGCTATATTATCAGCTGATTTTTCTAATGAGCTTGATAGATTGTTGTCAGAATTGAGAGAAGAAAGATCCTGCTGCTGAGCTTTATCGGCCAGTTTTATAGCAGAATTAACCAGATTGCGTAATTCAGCCAGTTCCAGTGGTTTAGAAACAAAATCAAAAGCACCGGCTTTTAGAGCTTCAATAGCCGTATCCATATTGCCATGAGCACTGATCATAGCAACGGGGATTTGCTTTTCCTGAAGTTGAATTTTTTTTACTAATTCAATTCCATTACCATCAGGTAAACGCATATCCGTTAAGCAAATGGAAAAATTATGCTCATTGAGCAATTTATAAGCTGTTTGTAAATTACCTGCTGATAAAGTATCAATATCCATACGGTTGAGTGTCAGCTCTAATAACTCGCAGATGTCAGGTTCATCATCAACAATGAGTGCCAGGTGTTTAATCATGTCTTTTTATAATCGCTATTGTGCTGCTAAGTTGTACTTTAATTTCGCCTCATCCCTAATTCTATATTAGGGAGCTTGTCCGAGAATAGAAATACTACGATAAATCTTTGTTTCCAATATTGCAATTTAATTTTTCAGAATGGGGAAAGCTAAGTTGAAAGCAGGCACCTTCTGTAATATCAAGAGCTTTAATACGTGCTGAATTACATTCGCATAATTCTTGAGCGATATATAAACCCAGGCCGGTACCGGAAGATTCTGTAGTAAAAAAGGGCTCAAACAGTCTGGACAAGTCCTCTTTAGGTATGGGATGGCCATAATTCATTACCTGAAGATAGACATTATTTTTTGCAGCATTCTTTCCTATAGTAATAATAATGGGCTGAGCGTGATGCTTATGTTCAGTGTTGTGTCTTAGTGCATTCTGAATTAAATTGTTAAATATCTGTTGCAGATGTTGCGCATCAAAACAAACTTCTATCTTTTCTTCTGCAAAATTCAGCTGAAAACATTCCTGAGGTAATGGTATATGATGATTGAGAAAATCTTTAACCCATAGGCATAAATTTATTTTTTCCTGCTCTGCCTGCTTGCGTCGACTTAAATCTAATACGGTGCCTATGATGTCATTGACTCTCAGCGATTGTTTTTCAATGATTTCAGTCAAGCGTTTATCCGTTTTGTCAAGTGCAGGTGATTCATTGAGTAATTCACCTGCATGTCTGATTGCGGCTAATGGATTTCTGACTTCATGTGCGATACTTGCGGTCAGGCGGCCTAAAGAGGCCAGCTTTAATTGTTGTGCCTGCTGTTCCAGTTCCGCTTTATCTTCAATAAAAATAACTACACCACTATGACTTGTATCGCCCAGCAGGGCAAATTTAGGCATTAATTTAGTTGAGTCATTGCCTGATAAATTATCCGGCTGGAAAGAACGGGGCTGAAAATTTGAATTTTCAAGCCAGGACTGAAATATATTACTTAATTCTATAGAATACTCAAATAGATTGGTTTGCCCCTGAGGATTGGAATTATTACTATTAAGAGCATTGTTTACCTGTTTATTGTTAGAGGCTGATGAATCGAATAAATAATGTGCTGTATCATTTATTAATTTTATATTACCATTATAATCAACAACGATAACCGCTGTCTGCATTCTTTGTATGATAAATCGAGTCAATTGTTCCATATTCGCTAAATCAATTTCTCTTTGATTAGCTACTTCAATACTTTCTTCACTTTTGTGTACCAGATAATTAGTTAAGAGTGCGGTCAGAAATAAAATACCACCGAGCAATCCAGTTTGAGTGTAAGCAGTAGCTGTATCAAAATAAATTTGTAAATAAAACTGATCAGCAAATAACAGCAGGCTTGCAAAAGCGGCATAAAATAAAGAAGAACGGGTCATGGATAAAATACTGATTGACGCGATAGGAATTAACAATAATAAGCCTACACCACTGCTTACCCCGCCGCTGGAGTGCATGATAAGAATAAGAGCACAGATATCAACAATAATATGAACATGAGTTTGCAGCCATAGAGCAGGCCAGTGCCAGCGGATGGTAATACCATTAAGAAAACTGATAGTGAGATAAGCTAAACTGGTAATTTGAAAGAGTTCAGGATCAGCCAGCCCAAAGGGCTTGATCTGAATATTAGAAAAAATTAGACTGATAAAAATGCCGGAAAGAAATAAGCAGTATAAGTTTAATAAATGCAGAGGGCGCCATTGTTTCTGCAGTGCAGAAAAGGACGGTGTAAACTCTGGTAAAAAAAGACTTGTCCCTGCTTTGTCTTTAACAGAAGGGTTTTTAACTGAATGATTGTGATCAGAGGAATTGCCAGTGGTGTTTTCTGATTTTATCATAATTAAATGCTATTGATTTATTTAGCTTTATGCTCAAGATAGCTGTCAAGATGTTGATAACTGCAAAAAAATAGTCCGTCTCTGGTAATTCCTTCATCTTCAGGAATATGGGTTTTACAATAAGCACAGGCCTTAATATTTTGAATTTTATGTTGCTGAGATGATGTTTTCGGCTCTTGATCTTCAATTGCTTTGATTCTTGCTGACCAGGTGTTCTTCAGGAAGCGATAGCCTACCCAGACAAGAAAAAAAATACCTATAATAAGTAATAATCGACCCACAATATAAACCTTTTATTAATAATATTGAATGTATGCTGAGGGCTCTTATCTTAACATAGTGTTTTAAAGAGTGTTCTAAAAAATCTGTCCTTAGTCTGCTTATGAGTAAAGTGTCGGGATGGGCTGGCGTTTATGTTCAGTCCGGGTATAAGTTTTGATGATTTGCTGCTTAACTTCCTCGGCTACAGTCTGTCCCTCAAGAAAATCATCAATTTGATCATAACTGAGTCCAAGAGCTGCTTCATCTGACTTTGCAGGCTTCAGACACTCCAGATCTGCGGTGGGTGTTTTTTCAATCAACTGCTCTGGTGCACCCAGTACTCTGGCAATTTGTCTTATCTGACGTTTATTTAAACCGAACAGGGGGGCCAGATCACAGGCACCATCGCCAAATTTAGTATAAAACCCGGTCACATTTTCAGCAGAATGATCCGTACCAAGAACCAGGCCGCCTAAAAGTCCAGCCAGTTCAAATTGTATGATCATACGGGTTCTTGCTTTGACATTACCTTTGGCAAAATCTATAGCAGATTCAGATTGTGTTAATAAGCCTTCATTACTAAGACTGTCTAATGTTGCCTGATGAATGCCATCAGTACCTGTTTTAATATTAACTGTCAGATTATGATCTGAGTGGATAAAGTCCAGAGATAC
>DAOVUE010000038.1 GCA_030632745.1 Pseudomonadota bacterium
AAATAGCTCTTATGATGAACTAATAGCACTGATATAAGAGCTATTTCAATAAACTCTTTCTCTTTTCTTAGAAAAAAGAGAAAGGTCATTGTTAACCTGAAGTTAACCTGAATAACTCAGTCGAATTAACTGAATCATTCAGGATTAGCTTTCAGCAGGATATTGGATGCTTTTTATTCCGCATCTTTTTTAGCCTTCATGAAGCCATGATTATCATCATCGGTTGGACGCCAGAACTTAGGCGGTTCTTTGCCGAGGAACCAGCGGTGTAAAGGCGACTCAAGAGTTTCATTAAGAAGTTTCTCGACCGCATCAGCTCCTGCAGTATTGCCTTCAGCACGAGCCTCTTTAATGCGCTTTTTAATAGAAGGTACAATTTCTATATAGAAACGTTTAGCCATAACAAACATGCCTTCCCAGTGTGCATAGTCAGGTGCGAACATAGCGGCACCATGGCGTGCGCGACGACCTTCGTGATGCCATAATAAGAACCATTTCCATTCTAACTCTTCATTGAACTTAATCTTATCTAACAGGCCATTATCCAGCATGGTTTTAATTAAATCTCTGGTGGGTATGGCGAACTTGTTATTATAGTTATCAATAAAGGCATCAAGCTGTTCATAGTGATTATCGATCGTACTTAAGGCATGACAGTTTTGACATACATTTTTCATATCTTTACGACGCTGTAACCAAGGTTTAACTTTTTTGCCTTCCTTAATGGCTTTAGCATCAATTTTTGTGGAAATTGGAGCTCTCAGATTCCATGAGATTCTTGCACCGATATCATGAGTAACGGGCAGATCAGGAGTGGCAGACATATGGCAGGTTGCACAGGTGGGTGCGGCAGAATAATCTTCACCTACTACCCATTTGCTGGAACCCATATTCATCTTGTCTTCGTGAGCACGGAATGCAACACCATGAGCAGACTCTTCATAAATTTCTTTTTGAGGATGATCAGGACCTAAATGACAGCGACCGCAGTTATCCGGGTGACGAGCTTGCTCGGCATCAAAATTATGACGCAAGTGACAGGCAGAACAGGAGCCTCTGGAACCATCCGGGTTAACTCGTCCTACACCGGTATTAGGCCAGCTTGAAGCATTGAGTGTTCCATCTGAATTAACGCGAACAATTGAACCATGACAACCGGCACAACCAATCGTAGTCACCGGGGACGTGCCGTGAAGGTTTGGCCCGCCTTCAATAACTTCTGCCAGACGATTATCTAAACTACCCAGAATATCTCCAGCCGAAGCATGGTGACTGGCATCAAATTCTTTAACTTCCTGTTCATGACAGGTAGAACAGTCTTTAGGTGAAACCAGAGGTGAGATAACAAAATCCTTATGCATAATGGCATCCATATCAGATTTTTCAGCCTTATGACATTCATAACAACCGACATTGGCACCATAATGCTTAGAATTACCCCATTGATCATAAATTGCAGGAGAACTTTCCTTATGACAAGATGCACAGGTTTTACTTTCATTGCTTAGATGACTGAGGCCGTGATTAATTTTAAAGGGTATATCTTCTGCAGGTGCAGAGCCTGTTGCACTCGCTGCACCTGTTGTTGCACCTGTTGTTGCAAATAGGGGGAGAGATAATGAAAATAAAAGCAGGGATGCACACATGGTGACCTGTTTTATTGTCCGCAGAATATCTGTTTTCATTTAATTGTTACCTTTTTATTCGTGGCAAAGCAGGGTTAAATCTAGAAAGTTTTTCAACTTTGAGTAATTAATGCTCTATTTAGCAATTGACTTTTAAGCAATTAATATGCCTATTTATAATATGTGTTTTTATGTTGAATCAAGTTGTTGATTGCTAAAATAATACTTTGTGTTTTTTATGTTTGTACTACATGCTCTTTAATCGGCTGATACTGTAAAATTGTACTATTTCGGTGCAAAACTAAAATATTTGCCCTACAATAATTCTTGAGAAAAAAACTTGGTTAAAATTCTGATAACAGAAAATTATTAATAATATACTTATTTCCTATGCATATTATTTAAAATAAAAAGGCAAATGACAGTTTTTCCCTACAAGGCTTTGTCGCCGAATAAGATACAATTGTTCCGGGATTGTAATTACAAGGAGATTAAACATGTCATTATCTATTGTCTATAGTCGTGCAGGCGGTCTAAACGCACCTTTGGTGACGGTTGAAGTATTATTGACCAATGGTTTGCCCAGTCTCAATATTGTGGGCTTGCCGGAGACGGCTGTTAAGGAAAGTAAAGATCGTGTACGGGGAGCTATTATTAGTAGCCAGTTTGAATTTCCGGTACGTCGAATTACAATTAATCTTGCCCCGGCCGACTTGCCCAAGGAAGGCGGGCGATTTGATTTAGCCATTGCTCTGGGCATCCTTCATTCTTCATCACAATTAGATATTCCAGCCTTTGAAGAATTTGAATTTGTGGGTGAACTGGCATTAAGCGGTGAATTGCGTCCTGTTACAGAACTTCTTCCCATTGCTATTCAGGCCCATAAAAATAATCGCACTTTAATTGTCCCCGAGCAAAATGGTGCTGAAGCGGCTTTAATTAAAGGTTTACAGGTTTATACGGCGAATCATTTATTAGAGGTTTGTGCTTTTTTGAAAGGTGAGGAGAAACTCTCAATCGCTGAGTCTTTGACCGCTGAAAAACATCATACTTACAGCACCTGTTTGTCTGATATCCGTGGACAACAAAGAGCAAAAAGAGCCCTGGAAATTGCGGCGGCAGGCCGGCATTCGCTGTTGATGAAAGGCCCGCCCGGTACAGGAAAAACCATGTTAGCCAGTCGCCTGATCACAATTTTACCTGATATGAATGAGATTGAAGCGGAACAGGTAGCTGCTATCCGTTCTATCTGTGGAGAACAGGTTAATCCTGAAAACTGGCTGCTGAGAAGCTTTAGAGTGCCTCATCATACGGCATCTGCAGTGGCACTGGTGGGAGGCGGCAGTTAGCCGAAGCCGGGGGAAATCAGTCTGGCTCATAACGGAGTTCTTTTTCTGGATGAGTTACCGGAATTTAGCCGTAAAGTGCTTGAGGTTTTAAGAGAGCCTCTGGAGTCAGGCAGAATTGTAATTTCCAGAGCGGCAAAACAGGCGGAATTTCCTGCCTCCTTTCAGTTAATAGCAGCAATGAATCCCTGCCCCTGCGGTTATTGGGGAGATGTTCAAAATAATTGCCGTTGTACCAGTGAGCAGGTGCAGCGTTATCAAAATAAATTATCGGGGCCTTTTCTGGATCGTATTGATATCCATATTGATGTACCCGCTTTGTCACATAGAGAGTTACAGGAAAGCAGTGATATTATTGAAAAAAGTGATGCAGTGAAAAAACGTATCATTGCCGCTCAACAATGTCAGAATAACAGGCGGGATCATAGTAATGCACAGTTGACCAATAAGGAAATAGAGCAGGATTGTCACCTGTCAGAACAAAATCAGGCCGTGCTGCAAAAAACAATGGAAAAAATGAGATTATCAGCCCGTGCTTATCATCGAATTTTGAAGCTGGCCCGTACCATTGCTGATTTGGATGATAGTGAAGATATTCAGTTACATCATCTTACCGAATCCATTAGTTATCGTCGGGCTGATTACTTTCAGTAGTGCTTTCGCAGTACTTTTAGTAATAAGCAATAAAATTCTCATAAAGGTTAATAAAATATGAATTCTAATACGTTTTATAAGCAATTAGAGAAAAAACTGCCTTATTGGCAGGCTCAGGGCTGGCTTGATCATTATGCTGCTCAGGAAATCCTACAGGACACTCAAGCCTCAATACAAAAATCCCATAAGCTGAGTTTTATTTTAGGCATTATGGGCGTTTTATTATTAGCAGCAGGAGCTATCAGCTTTTTTGCAGCAAACTGGCAGGGTATGAGTAAATTAGTAAAGCTAAGCTTATTATTTTCATCAATGACAGGAAGTTACTTAATTTCAGCCCGATTTTTTTATCAGCAGCGTCATCCTGCTTTAGGACAGGTTTTTCTTTTATTAGGTGTTTTACTGTTCGGCAATAATATTATGCTTATTGCACAAATTTATCATATTGACAGTCATTATCCTAATGGGATTTTACTTTGGGCTATAGGGGCATTGACTACGGCGTATATTATGCGCTCGGAAACAGTGCTGATCCTGGCGATATTATTGTCCTTATTATGGAGCAGTATGGAAATTTTTGCTTTCAGACAAATCCACTGGCCGTGGATTATTTTCTGCTTGCTGAGTGTTTGGCTGGTTATTAAGTATCATTTTTATATTGCTGCTCATGTTATGATTCTCAGCCTGTTTTTATGGTTACTATTTAGTGCATATTCATTGAGTTATTATTTTTCTGGAGGATTTTTTGTACAAATTTATTTATTATCAGGACTTTTAATTTTTACACTGGCAGGAACACTAAAATCTGTAATGGGTCGAAGTTCTCAAAACAGGCAAAACTGGCACAACTTTTTAAACATTCTTTCCTGTTATGCATTGCTTTTTACTGTGATTTTTCTTTATATTTTAAGTTTTCCCGGTCTGGAGACGGGCTCTTATAAATCCAGTGTTTTTAATGAACAGAGAATATTAGAGTTAACCATCCCTGCTTTTGCTTTTGTTATTTCTGGTCTGTTTATAGTGCAGATAAGACACAAAGAGGGTTCACTGGCCCTTTATCAAAAAGCAGGTATTGTCGGGCTGCTGGTGCTTTTCTCTACTTTATTGCTGAAGGTGTTTTTCTATCAGGAATTACACACTATTTCGGTGCTTATTATCAATATTCTAATACTGTCCTTAGTGATCGGGCTGATTGCTGCAGGTTTAGCCGAATATAAGCAATTTTATATTAATCTGGCTTTTTTACTTTTCACCATAACTTTATTCAGCCGCTACTTTGATACCTTCTGGTCGTTGATGAATCATTCTCTATTTTTTGTCTTGGGTGGGATGATATTGATTTTTGGTGGATATTGGCTGGAAAAGAAAAGGCGTCAGGTCAGTGAACAACTGGTCTTAAGCCAAAGCTCAAGCTCAAGCTCTTATTCTTCTGGAAAACCGGTTTATGTCACACAGCTGGGGGATGCATCTGATGTTTAAAAATACTCACTCTGTATTGCCGGCAATATTACTGGTTATTGTGCTCCAGTCCTGTTTATTAATAGTTATGATTGCCAATCGACAGGCCATTTTATCATCCGATAGTCTGGTGATTTTAGAAACACAGCCCATTGATCCCCGTTCACTCTTTCGTGGTGATTATGTGCGTTTAAATTATCATATTAATAACTTAAAACTAAAACCACTGGCCGGTGATAAAAGCTTTAAAGTCAATGAGCTTATTTACGTCGTGCTGCAGCAAAAAGACAAATACTGGCAGGCATCTGCTGTTTATTCTGAAATGCCTGACCTGAATGAAAAACAAGCTATTATTCAAGGAATTGTTATACAGGTCAATAATAAAAAATGGGACTGGAGTAATCCGGGCTTTATAAAAGCGCATAGTATAAAAGTAAGTTATGGGATAGAAAATTATTTTGTTCCGGAAGGTGAAGGTTTAAAGCTTGAACGTCCAAAAGAAGGAGATAAAGTGACTCTGGAAATAGCTCTTGATAAAAAAGGGCATGCGGCTATTAAAACACTTCTGCTTAATGGTAAAGCGCAATATCAGGAGTCATTGTTTTAGAAAATCAACAATCGGTTTGCCAGAAAATTGTTCATATCTGGCCATAAGGGATTTGGCATTTATTAAAATACCAATCTAACTTGTTTAAAAAAACAATAGCGTTGTTGTGAAACCTTGAAAGATACGGATATTCCTGCGGTTTCACGCCTAGCTCTTGATTTTTTTATCCTGCGTTATATTGGTACTTTAATTTCTGCCAAGTCCCTAAAACTATGAACATTCTGGTTCTTCCTGTTTTAGAATAGATCTGACTAATAGTTTATCAAGTAGACTTTTATTCTGCATAATTTTTTAAACCATTAAATGTTAGGTTTTTGTTACAAGATAAATTTTATTTATTTGACAATCCAACAATATCTCCTAAACTAAATTATAGACCAGGTTAGAAGTTGTATGGACTCATAATCTTGCTTGGAATTTATCTTTGTCATTAATAATATAATTTGATTTTATGATTGACAAAGAGCTTATCTTCTAGAAAAAAGTCACTTAATTATTTTCTCTAAATAATTCATTAGGTGATTTAAAGCTGCAATTGTTCTACCATATAACGATATAGGAAATAAAAATGGCTGCAGAAATAAAGCAAATTTCACAACAGGAGTTGATGAAAAAATTACGTGACATTGAAGTAAGTGACGAAGAATTGGCGCAATACTTTATTGAAGAAAAGAAATCAAGTGATGCCTTTAAACCTATCTTAGTACCAAACCCAAAACTGGTTAAAGATGAAGGTTTGGAAGGTGCCTTTGTAATAAACTCATTTAACTCAATCGCAAGATGGCGACGCAACCGTAAATATAAAAAACGTATGAAAAACTGGGATGGTCTGCGCGTGGTTGCTGAAGGTGATTCCTGGTTTCAATATCCCTTTCTTCTTAAAGACACCATTGATCAGCTGATTGATTTAGATAATTTTCAATATGCTATTTATGGATTAAGTGAAGCAGGCGATCTTCTTTCGAATATTGTTCGTGAAGACGAGATCACTGAAGCAATTGAAAATGAGAACCCGCATATATTCCTGATTAGCGGGGGTGGTAATGATATGGTTGGAAATGAGCGAATTTCTACGATGGTTCATGCATTCAGCGCAAATCGAAAAGCAGAGAATTACCCTAATGAAAAGTTTTCCGACTTCTTAAATGAACTTGAACGTTTGTATCGCAGACTGTTTGATCGTGTTTTGAGTAATAAACCCCATTTGAAAATTATCTATCATGGTTATGATAATGCTATTCCACAAAACGGCACTTGGCTTGGCAAACCGTTGGCAAAACGAAAAATCATGGATCAAACACTTCAGCATCAAATCATAACAGAAATGATTGGTCGTTTTAATGAACGACTGAAAATTATCACTAAAGATTATCCAGGTTCTGTTTATCATGTCGATTGCCGTAACTTAATTGGTTCTAAATCTAATTGGCACGATGAGCTCCATCCCAAAAATGAAGGTTATTTTAAAGTCGCGAAACTGTTTGATGATACAATTAAAAAGGCACTTAATGAAAATGCAGCATCACCTTCTATCTCCGTTCCGTTTCCCATTCATTCAACTGAAAGTGGCGCAAAAGAAATACCCGTTAAACTGGCCAAGCTCAAACAGTTAGATCATACTAGCTTTTTGAATTTGGTTGTCACTCGTGCTGAGCGCACAATGGGTAAAAAAGTGACCATGCCAAAAAACGATTATGAACGCCGCCAGCTAGAAGCCGATATTGGCGATTTTTTTGAAAAAGTACACAAAGAAGCAAATTTTCTTCCGAGCAGTTTTTTAGAACATGGAGTTAAACGAGCCCAGTCAGTATGTCGTATTGTGACGGATACGAGCTATGGCAGTGGTTCGTTAATAGCCTCTCGTAATTTTATAATGACTAATAATCATGTAATTCCTGACCTTGCCACCGCACAGTTAACTGTCGCAGAATTTGATTATGACGAAGACGATATCCTTTATACGGTTAATTTGAATCCCAATATCTTTTTCATGACAAACAGTGACTTGGATTTTACCATTGTAGCTTGTGATCCTTCGCCTTTACCCACGGACATTGAAGCAATTCCATTACTAAATAATCCTCAGACAGTTACTCGTAATGAACGAGTGAATATTATTCAACATCCGAAAGGACGCCGAAAAGAATTATCTTTACACGATAATAAAGTAACTTATGTCTATGATAAAGGGGTTCGATATACTGCGGATACCGAACCAGGTTCATCCGGTTCACCTGTGTTCAATAACGAATGGGATTTAGTGGCTCTGCATCATGCTGGTTGGTTTGAAGGCAACAATGAGGCTGTCAATGAAGGAATTAGAATTACGGCCATAGTTGATTATATAATTAGTCAACAGCATAATGAGGCCAATACTCACTTAGACATGTTAATCAAAAACATTGTAGAAATAAGTGACCAAAATATTATTACAACACCTTCGCCTCATAAAATTAATCAAAAAGTCATACAACCTAAATCACAGCCCTATAAGTCATTAACATTGAATTTGGAAGGTAATTTGAATGAACTGACCATAAAACTAAACTGACTCTAATGGAATAGCGTCTCACTCAAACCACCCACGCTGATGCACCAATCGCTTTCTGTGCTTCATGTATTTCTTGCATCAATACTTATAATTGGATTTATACTGTTTTCATAGTCACTCCTGTGCTTTATGATTGTTTCAAACTGCTTGTTCCTGTCTTTATTTTGACCTGTTGACTTTTTTTAGTGCTTTACGTTTAACATAACCATGTTTCTTTAATAATTTTTTATACTATTGACACTAATTTTTATGCCTGATTTCTGCATTTTTTCATGTATTTCATTTCGAGTTAAA
>DAOVUE010000330.1 GCA_030632745.1 Pseudomonadota bacterium
ATTATTAGGTATGAGAAAACAACTAACTGCTGGAAATGGTTGTCTTGATTGGAGATTTAAAGAACATCAAGCACCGATTATAGTAGAATTAGCACAAACACCAAATATGGTTCAAGCAATAGATTTTCTTGGTAAAAAAAAGTTAAGAATTAACTATGACTTAGAAAAAGATGATATTTTCTCTGCTTTGGCTTATGCAACATGGCGCTCAGAAGAATATGATATTCAATTAAAAGTATCATGAACCTTATTCTAGATATGAATATTCCCCAAGGTTGGGTTGAATTCTTTAACATAATACTCTAATTATCTATCCTATTTAAATTCAGGAATCATAATGAATCAGGCCAATAGCCAGTCACAAACACATTCTACAGATACTCAATATACTAATGTTGATCCACAGGAAGTATCTAAATTTGAAGCCATGGCCACTCGCTGGTGGGATAAGGAAGGTGAATTCAAACCCTTGCATGATCTCAACCCTTCCCGTCTTGCCTATATTAAACAACGGGCTAAGGGTCTTAAGGGCAAGAATGTTCTTGATGTCGGTTGTGGTGGAGGTATTTTATCTGAAAGCATGGCACATGAAGGGGCTGAGGTTACCGGCATTGATATGGGTGATGCTAATCTGACCATTGCTAAAATGCATTTATATGAATCCGGTGAAAAAGTAAATTATCAAAAAATAATGGTTGAAGAACTGGCTGATCAGCAGGCTGGACAATATGATGTTGTTACCTGCATGGAAATGCTGGAACATGTGCCTGATCCGGGTTCCATTATCAGAGCCTGTAAAAAATTGCTTAAGCCTGATGGTCATGTGTTTTTTTCAACGGTCAACCGCACTGCTAAATCCTATGCTCTGGCCATAGTGGGTGCTGAATACATAATGAAATTACTGCCCAGAGGCACTCATGACTATAAAAAGTTTATTCGCCCCTCAGAATTAGACCAATGGGTTCGTCAGGCCGATTTAAGCACTCAGCATATTTCAGGCATGACTTATAACCCGTTAACCGGCTATTGTGTTCTTAGTGATGATGTAGACATTAATTATCTGCTGCATGCCTGCCCTATTACAAAAGACAGTACAGAAGACAGTAAAAATAATACAGCTTCAGGTAAATCATCAATATGATTAAAGCGGTACTTTTTGATCTGGATGGTACCTTTGCTGATACAGCACCCGATTTGGCCGCAGCATTAAATCAGGTATTAAAAGAACAGGGCAAACCGCCCCTGCCTTACGAAACTATTCGTCCTGTTGTTTCTCACGGAGGTATCGCATTAATTAGACTTGGCTTTAACTTACCTGAACAACATATTGATTTTGACCCATTAAGACAAAGATTGTTATCAATATATCAGGATAATATCAGTGTTTTAAGTACCCCTTTTGACGGCATTGATGAATTATTACAGACACTGGAAAAGCATCAAATCGCCTGGGGAATTGTGACCAACAAACCGGCCTGGCTCACTGATCCGCTCATGCAGCAATTAGGCTATAGCGACAAAGCAGCCACCATCGTTAGCGGTGATACCACCAAAGAGCGTAAGCCGCATCCGGAACCGCTGTTTCACGCCTGCCGGGAAATAAATTGCCACCCGTCTGAGTGTTTATATATCGGGGATGCTGAAAGAGATATTATTGCAGGTAATAATGCAGGCATGACAACCCTCACTGCTTTATTTGGTTATATTGAAGCCAGTGATACACCGGAAAACTGGGGTGCCGATGCTATGATCAAACACCCTAAAGAAATAGAAACTTATTTAGGCTTATCATCAGATTTAGTCTCACCATCAGAAAGATCATAATCCACTGACTGAACGGCATCTTTAGCCTCTTTATACAGCTCTTTGCTTTTTTGGCTCACATCCGTTTGTAATTGTTTAAATTTTTTGGAGATTTCTTTCATATCACTTGTTTCTGAGAAAGGATTGGTCAATAGAGGCTGATCCTTACCCAGATTGACACCAAACCACCCTCCTATGATTGCACCGATTAGTAAACCAAGTAGTAGATCTTTCATTATATAATATCCTAAATAACTATTTATTCAGCTTCAGCTTTAATGCTGTATTAAAAATTAAAAGTGTATTAAAGTACAATCCGGCAAAAAAGTCATTAAAAATCATCATTTTTCATTCATTAGTGATAAATTAGTAATCACAATACAGACATATTTAGGTTCAAATACTAATGTCTAATAATAATCTGCACGATGCTTATAGCTATTGTATAAAAATGACTCAAAATCACTACGAAAACTTTCCCGTTGCATCACATCTTCTAGGCAGAGAATTACGCAATCCTATCAGTGTTGTTTATGCCTTTGCCCGCACAGCTGATGATTTTGCCGATGAAGGTGAATTATCCAGTCAGCAGCGCTTAGAATTTCTTGAAGACTATACTTCTGAACTCATACTCATTGATGAAGCAAAGAATACCGGTGTTAAACAGCAGAGCAAAAATCCAATTTTCATTGCTTTAAGGGATGTCATTCATAACTACAACATACCAATACAACTATTTCATGATTTACTCACTGCCTTTAAAAGTGATGTCAGCACATCCCGTTATCACAATTTCGATCAAATAATGGATTATTGTCACAACAGTGCTAATCCAGTGGGACGAATCTTACTCTATCTCAATAATAGTGCCAGTCAGGAAAATCTAAGCCATTCTGATGCGATCTGCAGCGGCTTACAATTAATTAATTTTTATCAGGATATCTACCAGGATATTAGTGAGAATGACCGTCTGTATATACCCTTAGAAGAAATGGATCATTATTCTGTTACAGTCAATGATATTAAAAATAAAACAGATAATCTCAAAACTCACAGCTTAATGTTATTTCAAATACAACGTGCAAAACAATTATTTGAATCAGGCAAACCGCTTTGTTCTAATCTATCGGGTCGATTCGCTATAGAAATACGTATGATTTTTTCTGCAGGAAGTCTTATTCTGGACAAATTGGCAGCGAATATATCATCAGACGCTTCAATAAGGAAGAATTCGTCGAAATTTGCATGCGTGGTTTGGATCTTTCACCCACTAATGAGGTATTGATCGAAGAGTCGTTATTGGGATGGAAGGAATTCGAGATGGAGGTAGTGCGGGATCGCAATGAC
>DAOVUE010000403.1 GCA_030632745.1 Pseudomonadota bacterium
AAACAATACCGGATTGAAAATAGACGCTTTTGGCATAGAGCTCCAGAATCTCTATGATTAATTCATTTGTAAATGCAAGTACCTCTTATAATTATAGTTAAGGAATTATTGTGTTTGAATTAATGGTTGCTGGCGGCTGGATTATGGCCCCGATTATATTGTGTTCTATTTTAGCTTTTACCATCGTTGTGGAACGCTTATGGACTTTGAGAGAGAAAAAAATAATACCACCTCATCTGGTTGAACAAATCCTTAAACTGCATCAAAAAAATGCCATTGGCTCTGAAGCGATTGAGAAGCTTTATGCTAATTCACCCCTTGGACGCATACTTTCAGCCGGTTTGAGAAATATGCACGGCAAGCGTGAAGTGATGAAGGAAAGCATTGAAGAAGAAGGGCGTCAGGTTGCTCTTAGTCTGGAACGATTTCTTAATACCCTGGGAACCATTGCCTCTATCACACCATTATTAGGTCTTTTAGGTACGGTTATTGGAATGATTAAGGTGTTTGCGGTTATTACCAGTCTGGGTGTTGGCGATCCAAAAATTCTGGCTGATGGTATATCCGAAGCATTGATTACTACTGCAGCCGGCTTATCAGTGGCTATACCGGCGGTCATGTTTTATCGCTATCTGCGGGGCAGGGTGGATGAATTACTGTTAAAAATGGAAGCTCAGGCTGTATACCTGGTTGAAGTTATCCATGGCGAACGTTCAGAAATGAGCAATTGATATGAATTTCAGACATAAAAAACCGGAAGAACTGGATGTTAACATTACACCTCTTGTTGATGTGGTGTTTTTACTATTGATTTTCTTTATGGTCTCGACAACTTTTGACCGGCAGTCAGAGCTGAATATTGAATTGCCCGAAGCCAGTGGCGAAATTATAGAGTCTGAAGCACTTGATGTGGAAATTTTTATAAAAGACGATGGTCAGTTTATTATTAATGACATTGCAGTGAGTTCAAATATTGACTCATTGCTCAGGGCCTTACGTGAAGCGGCAGGGGATAATAATGATCCCAGAGTCATTATTTCTGCTGATAAAGAGACTACCCATCAGGCGGTTATGACAGCCATGGATGCTGCGCGTCAAATGGGATTTATACATATTACCTTTTCTGCGGTTAAACCTGATTAAAACTGATTGAAGCAATGTGCGGATGCTATGGATGAAAAAGATAAGCAATTATTGGCAGACTATTAATCCTGTTAGTATCGCTTTAGCACCCTTGAGTTTGCTTTTTTGTACACTGGTTTTTGTTCGTCGTTTTTTGTATCGTATGGGCTTAATTCAATCCTATAACTCTCGTCTGCCTGTTATTGTGGCGGGTAATATTTATATCGGAGGCAATGGTAAAACCCCTTTTGTGATCTGGCTGGCAAAGCAATTAAAAAAAGCGGGTTATAAACCGGGTATTGTAAGTCGGGGTTATGGTGCTCGAGATAATAAAAATGATCCGGGCTGGCCCAGACAGGTTAGTCTGCAGCAGGATTGGCAGTTGTTTGGTGATGAGCCGATGCTTATTTATCAGTCCACACACTGTCCGGTCATTATTGATCCCATAAGAAGCAGGGCAGTAAAAAAGGTAGAGCAGGATACGGATTGTGATGTGATTATCAGTGATGATGGTTTACAGCACTATGCTATGTCCCGTCTGATTGAAATCAATATTACAGACGCCGGGCGTCTATACGGTAATGGCCTGTGTTTGCCTGCCGGCCCGCTTAGAGAAAGCCAGAGTCGTCTTAAATCTGTAGATTATCTGGTCTACAATATTTCACAACAAGACTTAACTGCAAATAGTAAAGAAGCCAATAGACAGTATAATGACAATGAATTTACTATGGATTATGAGTTTAACGAATTGCTGCCCCTTTCCAGAAAACAGTCTGACATATTATCAGATGCATCAAACCAGGCAATGA
>DAOVUE010000156.1 GCA_030632745.1 Pseudomonadota bacterium
CATCCGGTTAATTTTTATCAGGATTCAATTGATGGATTTGATAAGGAAGGTAATAAAAATGCCTTTTTATCAGGGGTTTCTGCCCGGGCCACTCGAGATCTTAAAGTAATATCCCGATATTATGCTGGAACCATTACGATTAATGTTAAATAAACCCGCATAGGGCTTCAAATTAAAGTGGTTAATATTAAAAAATGAATCTCATAGTCATACTGATAACGCTGCTGTTTATTTCTTCTAATCCTGTATTCGCGGAGCCTTATGCCTTATTAGTTGGAGTGAGTGAATATGAAAATCCAGCTTATAATCTGCAAGGCCCTGAAAATGATATTAATTCATTAAGAAAAACACTAATTCAAAGATGGGGTTTTTCAAATAAAAATATCACCCTCCTGAAAAATAAACAGGCGACACGAAGCAATATTATAAAATCACTGAAAAAATACTCTGAGCAGCTGACAGAAAAGGATTATTTCGTATTTTTTTTCTCAGGCCATGGTACTAGTCGTTATGATCTGTGTAATGGAAATAAAAGCTTATCCTATGAGACTGGGGCTTTAGTGCCTTATGATATAAATAATCCCGCAGGTTTGTTTGTGACTAAAAATGATTTACGTCCTTATCTTGAAAAAATGGATGATAAAGGAGTGAATGGTATGGGACTTATTGATGCTTGTTTTTCAGGTAATAGTTATCGTAGTATAAATTCAGCAGCAAATAATAAATTCAGCTATCGTTATGCAAAGCTGCCCCGCTATAAACGTTCAAAAAAACAGTGTCGTAATGAATCAATAAATAATAATGAAGCAGAAATACTGTCTTACCCCTACAAAAATTTTGTTTTTATGACCGCATCCTCTGCTCATGAAAAAGCATTGGACCTGGATGCAAATCTGCAGCAATATTCATTTGGAAAAATACCTCATGGTGCCTTCACAAGCTCAGTTCTATTTGCTCTTAATAATAATAAACCACAGACTCATGAATCTTTTTTTATGGATGTAGAGCAGATGATGTCATCCATCCCAAGTGTTAATCATAGTCCGCTGTTATTTCCTGATGAAGATGTTGCTTATGAAAAAAATGAACAATTATTTCCAGCTGATTATTTATACAATAAAAATTTATTCAATAAACCTGCACCTGAATCTGAACCTGAACCCGAACTTGAATCTGAACAAGAAAACACAGGATATGAATTTGTTAATACTCAAACACTTACTATTAGTATCCCGAAACAATTTAACTTATTACAAGCTATAGTTAAAAAAACACACGGTTTGTTTTTAAACAATGAATCAACACATCAAACTCCTGACTATAGTGTGTCTGTTGATCCCTATAAGCCGTCGCGGTTAAATTTAATGGATATTCATAATATCCCGTTGTTTATCTCCGCTGCCGGGTCTTTGACTGCATCGGAAAGAGAAATGGCAGGAGTGTTAAGGCAGCAATACTGGTTGAGCCAATTCAGAAAGGTGAGTAATCCGCAACAGCCTTTTGATGTTCGAATTAGAACTGCAAAAGATATTAATAGTGCACATTTGGCCAGTTTGCCGAACAACTGCAAAATATTTCAGTCTGCTGATGTTCGTTATACAGCGAGCTATCAAAGCACCAATGAAACCTTTATCGAATGTGATGTTTTGCAACTCAGTGTCAAAGTTGAGAAAAAATCTTTTCTAGTGGTTCTTGATTTAAATGCAAAGGGTCATTTTACTTTATTATACCCTTATTCGAATAGAGACAAGCAGAAGATTACTGCAGGTAATGCATTTAGTTTTTATAGTACAGTAGAAAAACCTTTTGGTACTGATTCCATTGTTGTATTTGCTTTTTCTTCTGCACAAGATCCTTTATATAAGAAAATAGTAATACAGCAGCGGAACAATAAGGATTCAGTTATTAAACCGGGAAGTTTTCTACACCAGAATATTGTGCAGCGTTTTATGATTCCAGATGGGCGTCATGCTCAGCATATTAAAAATATTGTCACGATAGAAAAATAGAAATAGTGGAAATTATGAAAAAGGTTATAGTTCTCATACTCTTTTTTACGACATGTTCAGTAATGTCGCAAACTGCTCAGGCTCAGTTTAATTGTTCTATTGAACAGGTTTTGCATATAAAAAACCAGGCATCACTGACATTGACAGAAAAACAACAAAAATTTAAAATATTTATACGCCAATGCAGACAATATAAAAGAGCAGCCTCTGCTGCACTGGCGGATCTTTATTTTTTGCAGCAGGACTATAACAATGCAAGAAAATACTTTACCGAAGCTTATCAGACTCTAAGCGGCATTGAACCCATTAATAGTGATGAAATGAAGGCTGAATATGCCTTATCATTACATTTTCTGAATCTTCAGGTCGCCAAATCACATGATATTTTTTTACAATTGCGAGATAAATACCATGATGATTTGCCGGTAAATTTAAATGCTCTATATAGCCGCTACAAAATATCATTGTCCAGGCAAATAATACATCAGGATTTGCTGCTGGCAGCACTATCTTCCAGCAGAAGTTTTAAAAATCTGGTTATTTGTCCATCTATTAATGTAACTATCAACTTTGATTATAATAGCACTAAAATAAGTCCTGATAGTAGAGTGCAAATTCAAGAGATTCGAAATGCTCTAATGGCAGCAGAATTATCCGAAAAAGGCTATCAATATGAGTTGATTGGACATACTGATATACGGGGTGATAAAGACTATAATCAAATTCTTTCTGAAAAACGAGCCATGGCAGTTAAAACTTCACTGCTTCAGTTAGAGCCCTCTCTGAAACACAGTCTATCTGCTTTAGGAAAAGGTGAAAGTGATATAGAACTGGGTGGTAATACTGAAGAAATCCACCGGGTAAACCGCCGGGTAGAAATTCGTATCGCTTGTGATAATTAATTTAATGTTTTCCAAGTTTAATAATATTTTAATAATACAACTAAAGTGATTTTTAAAACAGCATTATGAAAAAAATCCATTTTATCCTATTGTTCTTGTTTATCAGCCAGCTTATATCTCAAACACTGATGGCTGGTCAACAGCGGATTGCATTGGTGATTGGTAATGGCGATTATAAAACCAATCCTTTGAGTAATCCGGTTAATGATGCTCATCTAATGGCTGACAATCTCAAAAAACTGGGCTTTGAGGTTATTTTAAAAACTGATGCCAGCCAGCAAATTATGGATGATGCCATAGAGCAATTGGGTCGAAAATTAGAACAGGGTGGAGTGGGGCTGTTTTTTTATGCAGGTCATGCTATGCAGTCTAAAGGGCGTAATTATCTGATACCGGTAGGTTCCCGCTTACAGCGTGAAAAAGATTTAAAATACAAAGCAGTCGATAGCGGCATGGTGCTGGATGAAATGAGTAATGCCCATAATGGCTTAAATATTGTGATATTTGATGCTTGTCGAGATAATCCTCTGAGCCGGAAATTTCGCACTGCCAGTCGTGGACTGAGTCGTTTAGATAACACTCTTACCGGCTTATTACTGGCTTATTCCACCGCGCCGGGAACAGTGGCGTCTGATGGAGATGGTAAAAACAGTCCTTATACAAAAGCACTG
Source organism: Pseudomonadota bacterium (assembly GCA_030632745.1). Lineage (GTDB taxonomy): Bacteria > Pseudomonadota > Gammaproteobacteria > GRL18 > GRL18 > GRL18. The sequence goes on from DAOVUE010000156.1 coordinate 3,583, forward strand.
GTTAAAGCTATGAATCAACCGGGCTTGCCATTAGAGATGGTTTTTAAAGAGACCTTAAAACAGGTCAAAAAAACCACCCGGGGCAAACAAATCCCATGGTTTAACTCCTCTGTTGAAGGCGACTTCTACTTTATAGAAAGTCAAAATAACTTGCAGACAGCGGTTCAAGTCGCCAGTGCTGAGCTGGATACAGCAGACAGTCATGAGCATGAGTTTTGGAATGATGTTAAATCCGACCCGTCTAAAGAAATGTATGAGGCTTACTTAGAGAATTATCCTGATGGGCACTATACCCCGATAGTTCAAATAAAACTAAAGAAGCTGCTGATCAGAACGAGTCAGCTGCAGGAAAAGACGGGAAAAGTGACTATCCGCTCTAATGTGTATAATGACAAAGTAATGATTAACGGCGAAGCCAGGGGATCAACCCGCCTTGACCTGACTTTAAAAGCAGGTCCTTATGCAGTGGAAGTAAGCAAAGCAGGTTATGAGACCTGGGTGCACAATATGCAAGTACAATCAGGCAGTGAACAGGTTATTTATGCCCGATTAATGAGACAGGAAAACTCTCTGCCTGCAAGTCGTCCTGATTCAAGTTCCTATCTTACAAGCTATCATACAAGTGGTTCGAACACTATAGAAGAGCGTGTCACCGGTATGGAGCTGATTAAAGTCCCCTCAGGCTGTTTTCAGATGGGCTCTAATAAGGGTGATTTTGATGAAAAACCAGTACACAAAGTGTGCATTACCCAGGATTATTATCTGGGTAAATATGAAGTAACTCAGGGACAGTGGCAGGCAATTATGGGCAATAATCCTTCCAGGTTTAAAAAAGGTAGGCATCATCCGGTAGAGGATGTGAGCTGGAATGATGTGCAGACATTTATCCGCAAACTGAATGCAAGGACAGGACATCGCTATCGTTTACCTACAGAAGCAGAATGGGAATATGCCTGCCGCAGTGGTGGAAAAAATCAGACATATTGTGGCGGAAATAATCTGTCCAGCTATGGCTGGTATGGAGAGGATTGGGATAAAGGGCATCATAGTGTTGGAGGAAAGTCTCCCAATGCTTTAGGCTTATACGATATGAGCGGCAATGTGTATGAGTGGGTGCAGGACTGGCATGTTTATGACTACTATAAAAACAGCCCCACAGATAATCCCATGGGTCCGGCAGACGGCTCCAGCCGTGTTGCTCGTGGCGGCAACTGGCATGGATCCGGTCCTGACAGCCGTCGTCGAACCGGGCATAATGCCAGAAAATCCAGAGCAGTGAATCGCTCCGGATTTCGGCCTGATTTGCGTTTCAATGACATGGGCTTCCGCCTGGCCAGGAGCTCTTATTAGATTTTGTTATGGTATTAGATTTTGTTATGGGTTGATATTTGAGCCTAAATAAATCAGTTAAATTTACTGAAAAGTTCTTTTATTTACATCTCTGGAGGTACTTGCAAAATTCCGTCATTCCCGCATTCCCCTGCATTCGCCAGGGGCAAGCTTTAAGCGGGAATCCAAACTCCGTCATTCCCGCATTTTTAAGCGGGAATCCAAACTCCGTCATTCCCGCATTTTTAAGCGGGAATCCATGTTTTTGATTTTAAACCTTTGATTTCTGGATCTCTGCCTTCGCCA
>DAOVUE010000247.1 GCA_030632745.1 Pseudomonadota bacterium
GGCCGCCCAGACAACACTATTGAGTGCAGAAGATTCACCAATCAAGCTATTTTTAAAATTTTCCGCTTCAGCCATCGCTATTCTCTTATTTATTATTATTATTATTATGCTTAAAATGTCATTATATTTCTATTTATTTATCGAAATTATAATAAAGAAGCACTATAGTAGCAGAAATTTACTTTTTTTCAAAATAATTGAGATCAAGTCAATATGAAATTTGCATACTGAAGCAATAAATAAAGAAAACAGCGAAACACATAGTGAAGCACACAAACAATAATCAATTGATTAAAATAGCAATACAGATTGCACATGATGCTGTGCATAATCATAAGGGAGGGCCCTTTGGTGCTATTATTGTAAAAGACAATAAAATCATCGGTCGCGGCGCCAATCGAGTCACCGCTGATAATGATCCCACTGCCCATGCTGAAGTGAATGCTATAAGAGATGCCTGTAAAAACATTCAGTCATTTTCCCTCTCCGAGTGTACACTGTATTGCAGTAGTGAGCCCTGTCCCATGTGCTTATCCGCCATTTACTGGGCTCGAATTGAACAGGTTTTTTTTGCCAATAGCTGTCAACAGGCCGCTATGATAGGCTTTGATGATCAGTTTATTTATAAAGAGTTGAGCCTGCCGCATGCCCGCAAGCAATTGTCTATTTCACAGCTTAGCGATGCCTGCGTTTTAGAAAAAGCCGCAGCAGTCTTTCAGGAATGGGACCATTCAGAGTTTAAACAGACTTATTAACACACATTCTGTTCGACAGAGTCTAACGTTCAATGGTAATATAGCGACTTAAAATCGATTAATTATAACGGCAGTTTAGTTGTGTAAAATATATGAATAGTCCCTAAATTAGTAAAGAGAGGTACCTGCAAAACTCCTCAATACGTCATTCCTGCGAAGGCAGGAATCTAGAAATCAAAGACTTACAGTCAACAAATATGGATTCCCGCTTAAAGCTTGCCCCTGGCGAATGCAGGGGAATGCGGGAATGACGGAGTTTTGCAAGTACCTCAAGAGTTAAGAATAAAGTCTATAAAAAAGTCAATAAAAGTCAGAACAAAACTAAAAAATGATCAAACCAAGCATAAAAATCAGCAGCGGCTTTACTAAATTAAAAGTTTTAGCACTATTCCCGGTTATTTTATCGCAATGCATTCTGGCAGAAAATACACAGAGTGCAGAAATTCAGCAGGCAAATGGCTGGCAATGCCAGGCTATGGAGAATAATAAATGGAATTGTGCAGCTGCTGATGGACCCTATGCTCCGCAAGCAATCAATAATGATGGCAGCCTTCCAGTTCCCGCTGCCTCCGTTGTTGAAAAGCCGCCGGCCTTCCCTGCAGCCGATTTTGCCAGCCAACATTCAGGTCCGACAGGTGGTGTAGCCATTATCCAGCCAGAGCTGGCTCCACGTTCACCTGTGCTGAAAGAAAAATGGTCAAATTGTGCCGTTCAACCCGAAACTGAAGTTGCCGGTCAAACAGCACAAAATGACGAAAATACAAATATTGAAGCCGATTATGCTCAATCACCTGATAGTGATCAGATTAAATTTTCAGGCAATGTCATCATCAGCAAAAATGATCAGCAACTGACCACTGATAATGCAACGTTTAACAAAGTAACCAACTTATTTGACGCACAGGGTAATGTTATCATCACTCAGCCGGGTTTGGTTCTACACGGCGATACAGCCCGTTATCAGATCGATGAAAGAAAAGGGCGGATTGATAATGCAACTTATGCCTTACCGCGTAAACCCGCACAGGGTATTGCCGAAAGCGTTCTTTTTAAACCAGGGAAAATCGTTCTGAAAGATCAGACCTATTCCACCTGCCCCGCTGATGATCAGGACTGGGTGCTGAGTGCCAGTCAACTGGAACTTCACACAGATGAAGGCTTTGGTGAAGGCAAGCACGCGGTGATGAGATTTAAGGGGGTTCCCATTGCCTATACACCTTATATACGCTTTCCTCTTAATGACGAACGTCAAAGCGGCTTCTTAATGCCCAGCATCGGTTCATCCGACAACAATGGTTTTGAATTAGCTACACCCTACTATTTTAATATTGCAGCCGATCAGGACGCTACTATTACACCGCGATATTTATCCGATCGAGGTCTGATGCTGGGTGGTGAATATCGCTACCTCAGTGAAAATTATTCCGGCGAAGCCTATGCTGAATGGATCAATGACAGCAGCTATGATGATAAGCGAAATGCAGTAGATGTGCAGGAAAGAGAGGGCGGTGTATCGATAGTTGACATTAAAAATAATGCTCAGGTAAGACCCGATGATATTGCAGATGATCGTGGTGCATTTAGTCTTCAGCAGCGTGCAGACTGGAGCAATGGCTGGTCCGGCAGTGTTGATTATAACTACGTAACAGATAATTACTACCTCGATGATTTTGGTAATAATATACGTGATAAAAGTGAAACTCATCTGTTGAGAGAGGGGGAGCTGAAATACACTGGCTCAATTTTCAATTTTATGGCCCGTACTCAGGGTTATCAGGAACTTAAAAACACAACTCATACTTATAGCCGTCTACCCCAGCTGACATTATCAGCCCAACAAGGCTTTTCACCTTATGGGATTAATCTCAATACCGGTTTTACTTCCGAATTTGTGATGTTCGAGAAAAACTGGGATGATATCAGAGATGATAATGACAATAGTGATCGGGTAGAGGCTAGCCGTTTACATCTTAAACCGCAGCTCAGCGTCCCCTGGCGTAATAGTTATAGTTTTGTAACTCCAAAAGTAAGTTTGGATATGCTGGCTTATCAACTGGATAATGAGGATAAGGATATAAGCTATTTCGGTACTATAAGTAATCCGGAGCGAACTATTTTAACAGATGATGCACCCACCCGATTTGCCCCCATATTCAGTCTTGACAGCGGACTTTTTTTTGACAGAGAGCTCAGCCTGTTTGACAACTCTATGCAGCAGACCTTAGAGCCGCGTTTATTCTATCTGTATGTACCCGAAAAAAATCAGGATGAATTGCCTCTTTTTGATACCGGACGCTCTACCTTTAGTTTTAATCAATTATTCCGCGATAACCGTTTCACCGGAGCCGATCGACTGGGTGATGCAAATCAGCTTACAGCAGCAGTAACCTCTCGTTTTATTGATGATGACTCGGGAGCAGAACGTTTTACAGCCTCTATAGGACAGATCTATTACTTTGAGGACAGAGATGTCACCTTAAGATACGATCATAACGGCGACCCCATACAATTAACAAGTGATACAGACTCCAATTCCAGTATAGCGGCTGAAGTAAGCAGTGAGTTTTTACCTGACTGGTATACCAGTTATTCTTTACTCTATGATCCCCATGATGGTGGTCGTACAGACGAAAGTCGTTATCGTCTGCAATATAAAGCTGATCGCGATCATATTGCTAATTTTGACTATTCTTATCGTGCTGATGATTATGAACAGGTTGAAGTGTCAACCTATTGGAAAATTGCGCCAAAATGGCGAGCTTTAGCGCACTGGTATTATTCCATCTATGATGCAGAAGCAATAGTCCGGCCGGGAGATACCCGTGACGGTTATACACTGGCCGCCAAGCTTGGTATAGAATACGATAGTTGTTGTTATGCCCTGCGTCTCGTGTTTGGGCGTGAACAGGAAGATTTATATACCGATGCGGATAATTCCGTCATGCTGCAGTTACAGTTTAAAGGCCTGGGTTCTATAGCTCAATCTACCGGTGGTGGACTCACCACCCGCAGTCTGGTGGACGATATTCCAGGCTTTGAGCCCTGGAAAAACTAAAACCTTAGGGATTTGGCATTTATTAAAGTACCAAAACTGTTATGCTTTTGCCTCCCCCTTTTTCAAAGGGGGACTGAGGGGGTTTAAGTTGTTGATTTGCAACCCCCTCAATCCCCCTTCTAA
>DAOVUE010000049.1 GCA_030632745.1 Pseudomonadota bacterium
TCATTTTAATTATTATTCTGACAATGAGATATCTTTGGGACTGACCAATTCTGCTTTACACTTTAAAACTTACCCCCCTCCTAACCTCCCCCCTGAAAAGACCAAGGGGGAGGAACTAAGAGCTAGAGGCCCCACTTACCTCTGGCTCTAACTCCCTCCCCCTGTCTTTTGAGGGGGAGGGTTGGGGAGGGGGTAAAAAAGTGTAAAGATAAATTGGCTTATTTGATCAGTCCCAAAAACTTGTATTGCAAATCCATATATCAATGAAGTTCAGCCTTATTTGTTTTCAAAGCTGTTAATTTATTAAGCTCATGTTCCCGTTTTTTTACATCTTTATACGCTTTCTTAAAAAAAGGACGTAAAGATTTTTTTATATTTTTTGCAGCTTCAGCGGCACTCACATTTTTCAATACACAAAAAATAGCCAGAGCATAAGTAATATCATATTGTGATAAATAAGCAGTGCGATTAATAGCTGCCGGTTTACAGCTGCCGCAGGTTACATTGCGATAGACAAAAGCACTATTAACGAACATCAAACCAAAGCCCATAAACACAGCCAGCACTTCAGTAATCTGCGGCCAGTTTTGTTCGACACCCGGAGGAGCCTCTTTAGCCATAGAGCCCAGATAATGTGCCAATGCATGAGCAAAAGTAGCAATAATAGCTTCCGGATTACCCACCTGACGGGGATCATAGAGAATAGTCAGGCGTTGTTCTTCTAACACAAATTCCGGTTCTGCCCCATTCATGTCCCGCAAGGCACCTGAAATCAGCACTTTTTCCGTTTGAGTCGCACAACTTTGTTCTGCTGTCAGGCGACAGGGCCAGTGTTTTATAGCAGCATATTCCTTAACCTTATCAAAGATCAAATGAGCCATTTCATCTTTTGTCTCAGCATTGCCTGGAAAATAACGATTAGAGGGTACTACGAGTACCGTCTGGTTAAAAAATATTTCCGCATCAAAATTACGTAAGGCCCATGCATAGGTATCAAATAACCACTGCACCGACTCTTCATCCAGAGCAGGTTGACTTTTAAACAAATTTTTCAGCACATCAAGAAACACTATAAACACCTTATAATAATAATTTGTATCAATTAAATCATTTTTTAAAGCAAAATAATACCCATTAGAGCAAGTAATCACACCTATTTTAATATATTAGCAAATAGTAATGGATGAATTAACAAATAAAGTCTATACTATACAAACTATTATAAATGAGCAGATGTAAGGAGAAGTCAATGCTCTTCAATTACAAAAGAACACTATTATTTTCATCACTGATCGTTTCTATCAGTGTGGGGGGAGCCATCAGCGCAGGGCAGACAGCCATCAACGCCGGACAAACAGACATCGACACAGCACAAGGTACTATGTTAGATTATCGTTTTCCACCAGCTGATGTACTTTCTCAGCCACTGGCAATACCAAAATCAACAAGTTCTGCTGCACCTGTCGTAAAACCAGCACCTGTAAGAGCAGCACCGCGCGGTCAAATGCCTCGTAGTGCCCCCTATGCGGCACAAAGACCCATTCCAATGCAGTATAGAAATACACCCAGACCGCCTTATAATGCACCCTTCGGTCGTCCTGCACCAAGGCCTGGACCTGGACCTTATGGTCGTCCTTACGCAGGTCCGGCACCAATACCTGCACCTGCTCCCTATGGCCGTCCTTACGCTGCTCCTGCCCCCATGCCCGGAGCTGCACCATTTGGCCCTGGAAGACCACCGGCTTACAATGGCAGACCTTATGGACCCGGTCCATATAATCCCGGTTTTTCAAATAACAGGCCTTATAACATCAGGCCTTACGACAACGGATATTATAATAATAGACAGTCCAACTCCGGACCTTTCAGCAATAATCCTATGGATAACTTTGGTTTTGGTCCGTTTAGTAAAAACAGCAATACAGCACCCTGGGAAACATGGCCATTTGGCGGCCGTGACAGCCTATGGAACCGTAGAGAAATTCCATTTAAGGATAAAAGCCCGGTCGATTGGGTTCAGCCGGAGGATCCCAAAGAAGGTCTGGCTGTTATGTGGGATGATTTAATCTCTTCCTCTGATGAATTTGGAGAAATGCCGGGCGGCTGGTATGTGCCTTCAATCGGTGTACCTAATCCGGTGGATCTGGAAGACCAGTTAGAAAAAGCCAGTAAAGAAATTCCTGACTTAATTCGTATTTATGACTAAATTAATATGCGGGCATACCATTTGCGTGCATATCATTTGCGGGCATACCATTAGTGCCCGCCCTTCCCGGGGCTCTATAGCTGAGCAATTATAATTCCCAGCTCCCCTACTTTCCTATACAATACCTGCGTTTTTATCTCAATTCTTTTTGTATTAACTCAATAACTTGAATAGAGGATCATTGTGGAAGAATTTATCCCCGGTCAGCGTTACATCAGTAATGCAGAGTTACAAATGGGTCTCGGCAGCATTATAGACTCCGATTTTCGCACAGTCACTCTTCATTTTGCAGCCTGTGATGAAACACGAACCTATGCAAAACAAAATGCTCCGCTATCACGAATTATTTACTCCACAGGTGAACAGATACAATCAATTGACGGGGAAACTATCCATATTGCTTCTCTCTCAGAAATTGATGGTTTAGTTTCCTATACCGGCAGCAACCAGCAGGGTGAAATAGCGACACTCTCTGAGAGTCAACTTGATCATGCCATTCAATTAAACCGGCCGGCTGAACGTCTTTTTAGTGGTCAGATTGATAAAAATCGCTGGTTTGATCTGCGTTATCAAACTCTTAAGCAGCTCCGGCAGATCACACATTCTGACTTATCAGGTTTGACCGGATGTCGTACCAGTTTAATACCACATCAACTCTATATTGCTCATGAAGTAGCCAATCGACATGCCCCGAGAGTATTACTTGCCGATGAAGTTGGACTGGGAAAAACCATTGAAGCAGGATTGATTATTCATCATCAATTACTCAGTGAGCGTGCACAACGGGTGTTAATTATTGTACCTGAGAGCCTGATGCATCAATGGCTGGTGGAGATGCTGCGGCGTTTTAATCTGATGTTCAGTATTTTTGATGAACAACGCTGTCAGGCTTTAAGCACTGATAGTGACGATAATGATAGTGCTAGTGTTAATGCGGAAAAAGAAAATATTTTTCTTAGTGAACAACTGGTGCTCTGCAGTCTGGAATTTTTAGCAGACAATGCTTCCTATTATCAGCAGGCTTTAGCGGGTGAATGGGATTTGATGGTTGTGGATGAAGCCCATCACTTACAATGGACACCTCAACATTCTAGTTGCGAATACCAGTTAATCGAACAACTGAGTCTGCGGGTTCAAGGTATTTTATTATTAACAGCAACCCCTGAACAATTGGGGGTTGAAAGTCATTTTGCCCGCTTGCGCCTGCTGGATGCAGAGCGCTTTAGCAATCTGGATGCTTTTATTGCGGAAGAAAAAAGCTATCAGCCCATTGCTCATGCAATAGAATGTTTATTATCCGAACAGGCCGTCACTGATGAAGTTCAGCAAATTGTTAAAGATATTTTAAACGATGAATATGATAAAGAACAAAATATCAGTAGAGAATCCCTTATAGAACAGATGCTGGATCGACATGGAACCGGCCGTATATTATTTAGAAACACACGCTCAACGGTTAAAGGATTTTCCGCTCGCAGGGTCTTTGCTCATCCGCAAAAATTGCCGGAACAGTATCTATTACTATTAGAGCAGTATACTCAGGCGTTCCTGCAGCAGGAAAGTTCTCAAAATACTGAGGAGCCTGAAACAAGCGGCCCATTTTCTAGTCTGGTATTATTTCCGGAACGACTTTATCAACTAAAAGCTGAAGCTTCAGATCAATTTTCAAATTGGACCCAAATCGATCCCAGAGTTAAATGGTTAGGAGACTGGTTATTTGAGCAGCGTAGTGACAACTCTTCATTACAAAAAAACAAAATTCTTGTGATTACAGCTAATGCTCAAACTGCCATTGAATTAGCAGAGACATTAAAGAAACAATATGGAATCTATGCCGCGCTATTTCATGAAGGCCTGAGCCTTGTCGAGCGCGATCGTTCTGCTGCTTTCTTTGCTGATTTTGATAATGGTGCCGCGGTACTGATTTGTTCGGAAATTGGCAGTGAAGGGCGCAATTTTCAATTTGCACATAAAATGGTTTTATTTGATTTGCCTCTCAATCCTGATCTGCTGGAACAGCGTATTGGTCGTCTGGATCGTATTGGACAAACTCAGACCATTCAAATTCATATCCCCTACCTGGAAAATACAGCTCAGGCTGTGTTATTTCACTGGTATAATGATGCTCTCAATGCATTCGAGCACACTTGTCCCGCAGGACATAGCGTATTTACTCAGCTGCAGGAGCTGCTATACAATAGTTTAATGTCATTACATCTGACAGATAAAACCCAATCTGAAAAAAACCAATTTCAAAAAACAGGGCAGAATTCTGATCTTATTCTTAAAGGACAGTGTTTAGTTAAAAAACTGAATAAAGCACTGCATGATGGAAGAGATCAATTATTAGAATATAATTCATGCCGTCAGCCACAGGCTGATAAATTGTACCTGAGTGCTGAAAAAAACGACCGGGATAATTCTTTATTTCACTATATGGATGCATTCTTTGATGCTTTTGGTATTGATCATGCAGAACATAGTCAGCATTGTTATATTATTTCACCCGGAGAGCAGATGTTCAGTCAATTCCCGGGTTTACCTGATGACGGCATGACGATCAGCTATAGTCGTTCTATTGCTTTATCCAATGAGGATATGCAGTTTTTTACCTGGGAACATCCCGTGGTCAGAACAGCCATGGACATCATCAGCAGTAGTGAGACAGGCAATACCGCAATGACTACAGCGGATAGTTCAACATTATCCATAGCAATAAAACCGGGAAGCTTATTGCTGGAATGTTTATTCCTGCTGGAAACAACAAGTCATAAAGCACTGCAGGCTAATCGTTATTTACCACCCACCAGTATTCGTATTCTTGTCAATGAAAGAGGTCAGGAACTCACACAGGAAATAAAACATCATGACATAGTAGAAACTCAGGAAAGAATTAATAAGCAGACTGCTCAGCAGATAATAAAAGTGAAACAAGATCTGTTACAGAGCATGATCTCAAAAGCAGAAGCACTCTGTGATCAACAGACACCTGATATTTTATTATCAGCAAGAAAAGCAAGTCAAAGCACACTTGTTAATGAAATTGATCGTCTGCAAGCACTCGCAAAGATCAATCCCAATATTCGCCGCGAAGAAATTGAATTTCTTGAACAGCAATTACACTCATTAGAGAAAATTTTAAACTCTATAAAGCCCAGACTGGATGCTTTACGTGTTATTATTGTTACTTAGTTTCAGCAAAAATGTTAAAATCAATTTTGGACTAAATCACTAACTATACCAAGGTACCTTAGATTAATGATCCATAAGTTGAATATCCTACAAAAAAACGTTTTCTTTTGTATCCTGTTTTTGAGTTTTTCACTGTCTAATGTCTGGGCCTGGGATGCCAATGCAGAATTAAAAGCTAACCAAACTCTGGCACACTTTAAAAATAAAGACAGCTCACTGAATAATTTCTTTTCACAGGCCTATGGATACGCTGTTTTCCCCACTATTGGTAAAGCAGGTTTTATAGTGGGTGGTGCCTATGGTGACGGCATGATTTATAAACAGGGAGCCATCACTGGATTAACAACAATGACTCAGGTCAGTGTCGGCTGGCAGATAGGTGCTGAAGCTTATAGTGAAATCATTTTTTTCCATAATGAAGCAAGCTATAATAATTTTACCAAGGGCAATTTTGAGCTTGGAGCACAAGCCTCAGCAGTATTTGTAAAACCCGGTGTTGCAGCCCAGACTAAATATGATAAAGGTATTGCTATATTTACAGATTACAAAGGCGGATTAATGGCAGCAGCCAGCGTTAGCGGACAAAAATTCTCTTTCCAGAAAAAATAATTTCATTTCAGCAAAAAATAGCCCGCTAAGATTATTCGACGGGCTATTGTCATATAAACTCTTATAGAACATGAAATTATGCAGCTGTCTTATGTGAGATTCTTTTTATATAAAGAGAATGTTCTCACAGCGACAGCGGCAAATTTCATGTTTTGCTGACGGCTCCCAGGCATCATTTTTATTTCTATTTTACTCAAAATATTTTCAGCTAATTTTATTGCTTAAGGACTTCCCAGGTTACATCAAATGCCATCATCTAAAAACCCTTTTACTTCTTTTATACAGAATTTCCTGAAATTAGAAAGTGCCAGCGGTATCCTTCTAATGATTGCCGCTGTTCTGGCCATGATTATAGCAAACTCACCCCTTTCTTATCTCTATGAATCTCTCCTTGATGTACCCGTAGAAATTAGAATTGGAGCATTGCATATTGCCAAACCCTTAATTCTCTGGATTAATGACGGTTTAATGGCTGTCTTTTTCTTTTTAATCGGGCTGGAACTAAAAAGAGAACTGATGGAAGGCGCATTATCTAATCCAAAAAATCTTGTTTTACCCACTTTTGCTGCTGTTGGCGGTATGTTAGTACCCGCAATTATCTATGCTTCCATCAATTGGAATGATCCGGTTGCAGTGAAGGGCTGGGCAATTCCTGCCGCTACGGATATTGCATTTGCCCTGGGTATTCTGGCTTTTTTTGGTAAACGGGTGCCTATCGCCCTGAAAGTTTTTTTAGTTTCCCTGGCCATTATGGATGATATGGGTGCTATTATTATTATTGCAATTTTTTATACCAGTGATTTATCCACATCCAGTCTGATTATTGCCGCTGTTGCTATTATCGTTTTATCATTTCTCAATCATTATAAAATGAAGCACCTGCCGCCTTATCTTTTAGTCGGCCTGGTATTATGGGTGGCCGTTTTAAAATCCGGGGTTCATGCCACACTGGCCGGTGTTCTTCTGGCATTTTTTATCCCTTTAAAAACAACTTCTGATAATGAACAATCACTGGCTAAATCACTTGAACATGATCTGCATGGTACCGTTTCTTTTGTCATCATTCCTATTTTTGCATTTGCCAATGCCGGGGTGTCATTAAAAGGCTTGAGCTTAAGTTCAATACTTGAACCTGTTCCATTAGGAATTATTCTGGGATTGTTTTTTGGTAAGCAGATTGGAGTGATGTTATTCAGCTTTATAGCCATTAAACTAAAAGTTGCTTCTCTGCCGGAAAATGTTAACTGGAAGCAGCTTTATGGAGTGTCATTTTTGTGTGGAATCGGCTTTACTATGAGTTTATTTATTGGTTCATTAGCATTTGAACAAAGCGGTACAGAAGAAATATTCTTAAATGATCGATTGGGAATTTTAATTGGCTCAACCATTTCAGCTATTATTGGTTATTTTTATCTGAATAAAGTACTGCCCAGAGGGCTGTCCGGGGATAGAGAAGAGCAGCCCTCTTTCAAATTCCTGCAAGACAGAGAGAACTAGCAGCCTGGAACAAACAGGGGGCTATAATTCAGGATATTTAATGACTTCATATTCCCAATTATTGTTGTCAATAGTAAGAATAATGCAGGAAGGACCACCTTTGTTTCTAGTGAAACCTGCAGCCCCCGGATTAATGACATGCTGCGCTTCATCCTGGTCAATAATCTGAATATGTGTATGACCGTAGATTACCAGTCTGGCATCCGGATGAGCAGCTCTTAAGTCCTTATGGGAAGGTTTTTGCATATCATGTTCATGACCATGCTCAATAGCAATTTTTCCACCCGGAACTAATAATTCAACCTGCTCGGGTAAATTCTTAACCATATCCCAGTCTTTGAATTCCCACAGATAAGGCTTATCATTATTACCGGAAACCGCGCAGACATGCTCTAATTTCGGCTGCATGGCATTAAGTACTGAGCCGCTGCCGATATCACCTGCATGTACTGCTATATCACAGTCCTTTATTGCCTCAATCTCTCTATTATCCAGATCTTCATGGGTATCCGATATAATAGCGATTTTTAAAGCTGCTAAGGCACTAAA
>DAOVUE010000164.1 GCA_030632745.1 Pseudomonadota bacterium
AATTATGCAGCTGTCTTATGTGAGATTCTTTTTATATAAAGAGAATGTTCTCACAGCGACAGCGGAAAATTCCACGTTTTGCTGAGGGCTCCTAGGATAATGCCAACCCAAATTAAGGATCAAGTAGTGGCGAAAGAACATGCCCGGCTGGTATTGTGTTTGCAGAATATTCGTATTTTGCGCACTCAGGGCGGTAGTCAATTTGAACTGTTCATTCCGGATTTTCAAGTGGAAGCCGGTCAATTTATCGCTGTGACGGGTGAGTCAGGCTGTGGTAAAAGTACCCTATTGGATTTATTAGCACTGGTTCTCAAGCCATTAGCTGAAGGGACTTTTGCATTTTATCCATCGTTTAACAAAAAGGAAGATATTAACTCACTGTGGAAAAACAGGGCTGAAGATAAGCTGGCTCAACTGCGCCGTAAAAACTTAGGTTATGTACCACAAAGTGGTGGTTTATTACCTTTTTTAACTGTACGTGATAATTTATATCTGCCTCCGCGTCTTAATGGCAGTCATTCTTACAAAGATCTTATTCAGCAGCAGGGAGAGGAACTGGATATTGCACACTTGTTTGACCGCAAGCCTCAATCTTTGTCCGGAGGTCAAAGACAAAGAGTCGCTATACTGCGTGCTATGGCACACCAGCCGGAATTAATTCTTGCTGATGAACCGACAGCAGCGGTTGATTCAGCAAGAGCCCGAAATATTGTCCGCTCATTTAAACATCTGGCCCGCTCCCGGAATACTGCTATTATTATGGTCACTCATGATCAGTCATTGGTTGAAGAGGGCTGTGATAAACGTTATAGCTTTGATGTGGATTCTTCTCAGGAAGAACATATTTGTTCTGTTTCCAGGAGAATTGTCTAATGAGCAGAGTGACAAATATAGTTCCAGGACTTGCAGTCGCTGATTTGAAACATGAGTGGATTTTAAGTTTATGTTTAATTATTGCCATAGCCGCTGTTATAGCTCCCTTATTATTAATGATGGGACTTAAATATGGTACTATTCAGACCTTGCGGGAGCGTCTGGTAGAAGATCCAGCCTACCGTGAAATACGTCCGCTGCAAACTCAGGAATATACACAAAGCTGGTTTCAAAAATTGAAAAGTGATGCGGCCGTTGGTTTCCTTTTACCGACTATTTTGCCTGCATCATCAATTATTCAGGTATTACGCCCTGCAGATTCAAAACGCCTATTATTGGATCTAATCCCCACTGCAGCTGAAGATCCATTGCTGATAATGAATAAAATTCCTATTCCCGCAGATAATGAAGCCGTTTTAACTTTGGCGGCAGCTGAACAACTGGGTATTCAGTTGGGTGATAATTTAAACGTTAGAGCTACCCGTAGTAGAAAGGGAAAAGCTGAATATGGTGAGATGACATTGCGTATCGTGGGTATTTTACCTGCCGCTGCCAGTGTTCTGCCGCGTATCTATACAGCTCTTAACCTGGTTATGGATGTTGAACGCTTTAAAGAAGGTATGGCGGTTTCATCTCGCGGCTGGAAAGGTAAGCTGCCTGTACCTTATGCCAGTTATGATGGAGTGCTGGTTTTAACGCCCTCTCCATTACCACCCATACTGCGTAATGCGGTGTTGATTGAAAGTGGTCTGGCTGATATTGAAGAAACAAAGCATACGCTTGAACTGCTGGGCAATGAGCTAGCCGAATCCTGGTCAGCTTATATTTTGTCGGTTCCACGAGGAACTATTACTCATGCATCCTATAAAGCCGTGAAACGAAAGTTACGTGGCCGGGGCAGTGTGGTACTGCCTTTTGTTAAGCCTTTTGAGCTGCAGATTAAGGGTCAGAAATTTAACACTATTGGTCTGTCACTATCAACACGACAGGCTGAATTATTACATACACAGGCAAGTCCATGGGGTGGTATCAAACGTCAGCGTCAGGGTGAGGATCTATTACAGATGCTGCTGCCCGCAGCGATAATGAATAATTTTGCGCATAATGTGGAAGTCACTTATACAGGAAAACAAACATTGTCCTTTCCTGTGAAGGTGATTAAAAATTCACATGAGCAGCTTATCATACCACTGGAATTGGCCGCTATATTACGCACCAGTAACAGTCGGCTGGTAGAATTTTCTATACAGAATAATAATTTTCACATGCAGCAGGCTGGTTTTCGCGGTTTCCGTCTGTATGCGAAAAGTATTGATGATGTCCCGGCCTTGAGTCGTAGTCTTGAACGGCAGGGGATTCCAGTCAATGCAGAAACAGATTCTATTGAGCGTATTCAAATTTTAGAGCGTGGACTCACACAATTATTCTGGTTGATTGCTGTTTTAGGTATTGGTGGCGGGATTGCTGTTTTGATTGCCAGTCTGTATGCATCGGTAGAGCGAAAACGCAAGGAACTGGCTATGTTACGGCTGATTGGTCTGTCTCGCAGGGATTTATTTTCCTTCCCTGTTTATGAAGGCATCATACTTGCCGGAGCAGGTATCACTATGGCATTGACGGGTTATTATGTATTGGCTGCCATTATTAATCAGGTGTTTGCAGATGAAATGGGCCTGGGAGAACAAATTTGCAGTCTGCCCCTGAGTTATGTGGCACAGGCAGTTATTATTACTCTGCTGGTGGCTTTTTTTAGTGCTTTTCTGGCGGCATGGAAAGCCACTCTTATAGAACCGGCAGAAGCAATCAGGGAGGAATAATTATGACTCGATTATTCATCTGCATGATATTAGGCTTGTTTGTTCTATGGCCCGTTTTTGCCCTGGGAACTGATACATCCCCTGAAAAAAGTCTATATAACCCCAGGCCTGCACCAGGAGATATAGAATTGCCTCTTCCTGATGGTGAGGTGATGGTGTTTCGCATGATAGAAGTACCAGGCAGGTCATTTTGGGGTGATTTACAACGCATTGTTCAATTAGGTGATGCGTCAGGTGGTATCTTTGAAGGTCTGCAGCGACTGCAGATTTCAGGATCGTTTTACCAGAATAATGCAGATTCATGGCATTATTATCTGGCTAAATATGAATTAACAAAAGGGCAATTTATTGCTGTAATGGGACTGGATGCATTACTTGAGGCCAGCGCCGATCCTGCTGATAAAGGACTGGGCAAGCTGTCACAAAAAAAGAAACGCAAAGCTTTAGCTAAACCTCTGACCTTTGTTCGCTATAGTGATTTTGTAAATTTTATTGATCAATATAATCGCTGGCTATTTGACTTTAAATTTCCACAAAGGCGTAATTCATTGCCTGAAAATAAAGGTGTTCCCGGTTTTATTCGTCTGGCTACTGAGGTGGAATGGGAATATGCAGCACGGGGTGGAAATCCAGCTAAACAAAAGCAGACATTTGATCGTCCATTACCCTTTTCACGAGGCAAGATAAATAAATATGTATGGCATTTAGGCAATGCTAAACACAAATTAAGACCCATTGGTTTGCGTAAACCCAATGCACTGGGGATCTATGATCTTTTAGGTAATGCTCAGGAAATTGTGGATGGGCGTTTTTTCCCGGAAATCTGGCAGGGTAAACCCGGCGGTGTCCCTGTGCGGGGCGGGAGTGTTTCAACATCAAGTAAGAAATTACGTTCTTCTCTCCGAGGGGAGCTGGATATCTGGGCATGGAATAAGGATGATCAACAAATTACAGAACGACGTTCTTATAATACCGGGATACGTTTATCTATTGGTAGTAATGTGCTTGCAAGCGCTGCTCAAAAGGCAGAACTGATGGTTGAATATGAAGACTATCAAACAGCATTGCGCTCAAAAACACCGGTGGGACAGACTCTTTTAAATCTGGTGGCTCAGGCCGATCAAAATCTTACCAATATGGATCCTATTATGCAGCGTCTGATGGATCAGAATCCAGCACTGCACTCTGAACTGGCCTCTATTCAGCACTATCTGGACCAGGCGCGACAACGCCTGGATAATGCACAACAGGAGGGAGCCAGAAGTTTAGCTCAGGATGCTGTTCGTAATGGAGTCATTTTTAGTGTTTATCTTTCTCGTCTGCAGCGTCTAAATAATGCTATGGATAAAGCCAGGCAGTTGTTAGAAGTGTCTGCCCGTTATCAGCGCAATGTTGATAGTATACAAAAACAATTAAATGAACTTAAAAATGCAACAGATGAACAGTTTCAGGGATATAAAAATAAGCTGCTCAAACTGGGTGAATATGAAGAGACTTATATTGCCAAAGCATTTGTTATATTACAACAAAAACAGTCATCGCTGCGTGAAAAAGCAGTACAAAGCATATTACAAAAACATGTTGCAGCCTATCGAAAAAAACGTCAGGAATTACCACAACAGTGGCGGCAGGATATTGTTGAAGTATTTACTGCATTTAAAGATTAGCTGCATTTTAAACCTAAATTAATCAGTTGAATCGTAGCGAGAAAGACTAAGATGCAGTGCTTTAGGCTTTCGCAGTAAATTTAACTGATTTATTTAGGTTAAAACCAGGAGTTCCACATTATGAAAAAATTGAGTCAATTTAGTGTTGCTATTGCTGTGAGTATTTCTCTCATCGGTTGTGTGACCAATGAAAGCATGGATGATCAAACACAAACTAAAGTAGAGGGTACTGCAATAGGTGCTTTATTAGGAGCTGCTCTGGGAGCTGCTATTGGTGGAAAAAATGGTGCATTAATTGGTGCTGCAGTTGGGGCGGGAGGTGGTTATTTAGTTGGCAATGAAGTGGCTAAAAGAAAGGCAAAATATGCTAGTGATGAAGATTTTATGGATGCAGAAATCAATAATATTGCTCAATACAATCAATCAGCCAGAAAATACAATCAGACTCTGGCAAAGGAAATTCACTCATTAAATTCACAAGTTGCTGATTTAGAAAAAAAATACAGACAGGGAAAAGTCAATAAATCTCAACTAATAGATAAGAAAAAAACAGTACAAAAACGTATTGCCGGTAATACGCAGATGTTAAATGATTTACAAAAGGAATACGAAGTCAATGTTGCTATTTTAGATGATCGTAAACAAAGCAAAGGTGCTACCGATATCTATGTGAAAAAACTTCAGAAAGAAGTGTTTGCTC
>DAOVUE010000178.1 GCA_030632745.1 Pseudomonadota bacterium
CAAAACCCTTATCCGCTCCCAGTTTAGTGATGGCATTATCCGGGCATATTCCATAGCAATTATCACATTCAAAACAATTGCCGCAGGACATACAGCGTCTTGCTTCATATTTAGCATTATCGATGTCCAGATCACCCACCACTTCAGCAAAGCCGCTATTTCTTCTGACTGTTTCTAAATAAGGCTGAAGGGTTCTGGGTGCGTCGGAATAATACCAGGGCTCCATTTTATCAAAGCTTGCTACTTCATTTTGAGGGGCCGGTTGATAAACTTTACCATCCAGCCAGGCATTAATGGCACGGGCTACTTTTTTACCATGTCCTAAAGCCGTGGTGACAGAGCGTAGTGAGGGTACTGCATCACCGGCGGCAAAAACACCATTCTGTCCGGTCTGCATAATACTATCAATTTGAATGGTTTGTTTTTCAATTTTAATCTGTGGTGTATTATCAAACAGCTGCTCATCAATAACCTGACCAATAGCCAAAACAACAATATCTGCTTCTATAGTTTCAAACTCACCGGTCTCAACCACATAAGAATGTCCGGAATGATGCATTTCACTGGTTTTTAAGCGTTCTAAAGTAATCTGCTGATCATTAATTGAGCGGATGGCACGCAGACTCATCAGTTCAGTGCCTTCTTCCAGAGCTTCTTTAATTTCAGACGGGTGGGCGCTCATATGCTCTTTTTCTTCACGGCTGATGACCGTTACATCCTGTGCGCCCATTCTAACGGCCGTACGGGCAATGTCCATGGCTGAATTACCACCACCATAAACCACAACACGGCCAATCAACTGATTTCTTTTTTCTTCTTCTGTATCACGTAAAACCGTTAAAGCGTCCAGTACGGGAATGGAGGAGTGACCTTCAAAATCAATATGAAAAGATTTCTGAGCACCAATACCTAATAAAACGGCATCAAATCCACCCTCAGTCTTTGTTCGTTGTATATTTTCAACACGCTGGTTGAGTTTAAATTCAACACCCATTTGTTCAATACGGTAAATTTCAGCATTAAGCTTTTCTCTGGGCAGACGATATTTTGGTATGCCATAGCGCATCATGCCGCCGGGCTTCTCTGATGCTTCAAAAATGGTCACCTGATGCCCGAAACGACGCAAGTGATAAGCGGCAGATAAACCTGCGGGTCCTGAACCAATTATCATTATTTTTTTGCCGCTGTCTTCACCCGGTGTAAATTGCCAGTTGTGTATCAGGCCCTGTTCACCAATAAAGCGTTCAACTGAGTTGATGCCCACGGGTAAATCAAGCTGCCCGCGATTGCAAGTGTTCTCACAGGGATGATAACAAACACGACCCATAATGGCTGGAAAAGGATTGTCACGGGTCAGTAACTCCCATGCGGCCTTATAATTCTCTTCTTCAGCCAGACTCAGCCAGCCTTGTATATCCTCACCACTGGGGCAGGCTTTATTGCAGGGGGGTAAACGGTCAACGTAGACAGGGCGCATAGTACGCCAGCTGCCGGTTTTATTAAGATGGCTGCTGCCGACATCCAGGGTTATGGCAAATGGTTTGTGCTGAACGGTCATAATTTACTCTGCTTGCTGTTCTTTTAGGGATCATTTTGTTTTTTTCGCTCAAGGCTGCTCATGTTCTATAAGAGCTGATAACGTTTTATATTTTTTTCTGCCAGGGCTCTAATCTTTTCCAGTTGATCAATATTGGCCGGTTTTAATATATGAGAAAAGCGGCGCTGTGATTTGAGATAATCTTCCACCGGAATCTGATAACGTATTTTTGTTGCATTGGTGAGTTCACCGTATTCTGCTTCAAACAGGGGAACCAGTCCGGATTCGACACCCATGCGTGCGAGTTTAATGGTTTGTGAGGGCTGACTTCCCCAGCCCAGAGGGCAGGGTACGTTAATTTGCAGATAACGTGCACCACGAAATGACATGGCTTTTTCCACCTTGTATTCTAAGTCATGCAGATCATGGACTGAGGCCGTAGCCACATAGGGAATCCCGTGAGCCATGGCAATATCAGGTAAAAATTTACCCGTATTGAAAGAACTGCCGGGATGATCTCCCACCGGCATGGTGGTTGAGGTTCGGGCGCCCCCGGGTGTTGCACTGGATCGCTGTACTCCGGTGTTCATATAACCGCCATTGTCATAGCAGATAAATAGTACATCATCATTACGATCAAACACGCCTGACAGGCTGCCGAAGCCAATATCAGTGGTACCGCCGTCTCCGCCCTGAGCAATGACGCGAGTTTCGGTATCACCTTTGGCTTCCAGTGCAGCTGCAATTCCACCGGCTACAGATGCCGCATTACCAAACAGAGAATGCAGCCAGGGAATTGACCAGGCCGTTTCAGGATAAGGTGTGGTAAAAACTTCCAGACAGCCTGTGGCATTGGCTGCAATAATTTTATTATTAGTGACACGCATTGCGGTATCTAATGCATAACGAGCCCCTAAGGCCTGACCACAGCCCTGACAGGCACGATGTCCTGAATCAATTGAATTAGAGCGTTCCTGGGTTGCCTGTACGGTACGAAATTTTTCGTCCAGTAAACGGTTGCCTACTGTAAAAGTACCCGTCTGGTAAAATTTAACGGTCTGCTGTTGAGAGTTTTCTTGTGAACTCACTGCTGTGTCTGTCATTTCCTGTACTCTTGTACTTTTGTTAAAAACCGTAAAGTGTTCTTTTAGTGTGTTTTTGATGCTGAAACAACACCTCTGTCGCGTAAAATATTTTCTGCAATTGAGCCGGAAGAGGGTGCGTCCTGCTGACGTTTTAGTTCTTTTTCAACCGTTTCATTATCAAGGTCCATAAAGACTTCTGAGTCCAGTTCACCCTTTTCTGCCTGTTCAATAATTTTAGCTAATGATTTTTTAGTAATCGTACGACCGCCCAGACCGCCAATAACAGAGTTTATTTTTATCCCTTGAATATGCTGCAAGGCCATGTGGATTTCACTGGCTAAAATGCCGCCCATGCCCACAGCAAAACTCTTTTCAAAAACTATAACCTGTTTAGCTCCCTTTAATGCCTTACAAATGGCGGCGGCTGGAAATGGTCGAAAAGAACGTAAACTTAAAATCCCTACAGCATGGCCTGTTGCGCGTAAATCATTCACCAGAACCTGCATCGTACCCACCACTGAACCCATGGCAACAAAAACGATGTCAGCCTGTTCAGCGAAGTAGGATTTTACCAGTCCGCCGGAATCACGACCAAAAATCTGTGCAAATTCTTCGGCCTGCTGCTCGATAATATGCAGTGCTTCCTGCTGCTTGTGGTGGGCAAGATAACGGACTTCTGTAAAGGCATCAGGTCCTACCATTGCACCAATTGATACCGGTGCATCGGTGTCCAGTTTTTGTCTGGGTACAAATTTAGGTAAAAACTGATCAACTAATTCCTGGTCAGGCATGTCGACACGGGTAATGGCATGAGTCAAAATAAAGCCGTCCATATTCACCATGACGGGTAAACTCAAGGCTTCTGCCAGTTTAAATGCCTGGATATGAACATCCACAGCCTGCTGATTACTTTCAACAAAGAGCTGGATCCAGCCCGCATCACGTACGGACATGGCATCTGAATGGTCATTCCAGATGTTAATAGGAGCACCAATAGCACGGTTGCCCAGTGTCATCACAATGGGCAGACCCAGGCCGGAAGCATTATAAACGGCTTCCATCATATACAATAAGCCCTGACTGGCAGTGGCTGTATAGGTTCTTGCTCCCGCAGCGGATGAGCCGATACAAAAACTCATGGAGGAAAATTCAGAATCAACATTTTTATAAGTACAATTTTTTAACTTGCCGCTTTTAACCAGGGTACTTAAATGTTCCACAATATGAGTTTGCGGTGTAATAGGATAACAGGGAACAACATCCGGACGACAAAGTGCAATGGCATTTGCAACAGCAATTGAACCGCTAATTTGGTGAAGCATAGATTAAGCTCCTTATGCCTGTTGTTTTTTTTGTAATTGTTTCATTATAATATCGTATCCTGCCTTAGTGGCTATAATGTTGGGCGCAGCAATTTTTTCAGGAAACTTGCCCCGAATCGCCTGTTCCAGGGCTGGAATTCCAATCATTTTACTTAAGGCGGCAAAGGCGCCTAATAACACGGTATTCGGTTTGGCTTGTTTGATGTACTTAAGTGCCAGTTCAGTGGCAGGGATGATCATGACATGATTTTCGGGGTATTGAGATGATATTTCACTAATGCCCAGTTGTTCTGCTGTTTTTGAACTATTGATCAGTAAATAGCCGTCTGTCCTGGCCCCTTCAAACACGTTCACCGCCTGAAATAAGCTTGGATCCTGAATAATAAGCATATCCGGCTCCATAACCGGTTCCCGTATGGTAATATTAGCATCACTGATACGGGCAAAAGCCTGAACAGGAGCCCCCATTCGTTCTGAACCAAAACTGGGAAATGATTGAGAATACTTACCTTCTTCGAAAGCAGCAACAGATAAAAGTTCAGAGGCAGATACAACGCCCTGACCGCCTCGTCCATGAATACGAACCTGAAACATAATACTATCCAAATAAACTGTAAATTAAGAACCGAACTCTACTCTATAATGTTAATTATAACAATAATTATGGGAAAAATTTTATCCCTTTATTTGTTACTCTGTCATAAAGATGTAATATTATTATGTTAGTTATTCGGCGCTGTCGGAGTCAAATGGCATGTTCTGCTGAATGCTGATTGTATTTCAGTATTTAGTGCCATTTGACTCCGACACCTTATTGACCAGTTTGATTGTTTGCTG
>DAOVUE010000256.1 GCA_030632745.1 Pseudomonadota bacterium
AGCAATTATGCAAGGCTCATGGCTGGAAAATACAATTAATAAACAGGAAAGAGCACGGTATTGAAGCTATTTTAGATTTAGCCTGCAGTTCAGATGAATGACGCAGTTCAGTTGTGTCATTTACAAGCCGCTGAAGTTACAAACCACAGTGTTTGCAGGCATAGGATGTATAAGGTTCGTCTGCTTTAACTAAGGTCGTATTACACTTCGGGCATTTGTAGAAGGGTTGAAATAACATGATTTCATCATATTCAATTTTGATAGTATAAGGATTATATAAAGTATTGCAGCTCGGGCAGGTATAAAGTGCATAGCCATATTCTGCCTTATCTATGGTGTGCTTTCTTATAATGGATTTAGACTGAATCTGTGTTTTTCCCTGAATATGCTTATCGGCAGCCTGTTCAATAGTCTGAGCACCATCGGGGCCCAGTTTAAAGTGTTCTATGCTATGGCAATGTTCACAGTGTATATCTAATGATTCTTTTGACATAAGATCCTCCTGTGAATCAGACTGCTGTTAAAACTTTTCAACTACTCAGAGACCGCTTTTTTGGTTTTATCCCATACATCATCAGACATGTCCTTAGTGGCATCCCAGGCTTCACCAGAGCCCTCTTTAGTTGCTTTCCACGCACCATCTGCACCTTCTTTTGTGGCATCCCAGACTTCACCCGAACCTTTCTTAGTCGCTTCCCAGGCTTCATCTGTGCCATTCTTTGTGGCATCCCAGGCTTCACTGGAGGTTTCGGTAGTCGCCTTCCACGCCTTTCCAGAAGTTGTTTGCAGACTTTCTCCTACCTCACTCCAGGTCGTTTTGTCCTGTTGTTTTATTTCCTGTTCAGCAGCGATAAGAGTAGAGCAGCTGAGTAAAGAAATTAATAGTATTAAGTATTTCATATTTATTCCTTAATAATTTATATATTATGATCCACTTTATAGACAACAAAAGTGATAATAAGTGCAGGAATAAAAGTGATTAGGATTTAATGACGTGAATATCTTCAGCCTGCGGTCCTTTATCTCCATCTGTAACAACAAACTCAACTGCTTGTCCTTCATGCAGTGAACGATAGCCATTGCCTCTAATGGAACGGAAATGTACAAAAATATCTTCTCCCATTGAGCGGGTAATAAAACCATAGCCCTTATTACTATCAAACCATTTTACAGTACCGTCTTCACGTTTACCTTTGACTGTAGTGGTTTTGGATTGAGCTGATGCTTTAGATTTCTTTTTAGCATTACTTTTAACATTACTTTTAACATTATTTTTAGGAGCATTGATAAAATTTTGTATAATCAATGTAAAAATGCCGGCGATGAATGAGCAGATAAGAAAGACAGGCAGCCCCTCTAATGAAGCATATTTTTGTATACCCAAAGCAATAACTGAAGCCAAAATAGCGGAAAAACTGATAACGAATATATTTTTAATGTTTAGCATATAGAAAACTCATAAATATCAATAAATAAAATAAAAAAACGATTTAAGGGGAGTAATTTAACAAGTTTAAATTTTTTGTCAAACTTTTGTGCAATTTAAACCCTGTATTTTAAACTTTAGTATTAAATATACACTTTTAGACGACTTTTAAACGACTTTTAGCCTAAAATTCTTTTCCTGTTAAGTAAAACCAGTGTCCCTTTGTTTTTTCAAACGACGAATTCTCTTCCAGTTTATGGGCTTTGCCATTAATTTTAAAACGGGCAATAAAATGAACCTTCCCTATAGAGTCATTTATTGTACCCTGATGAGTGTGTTTAATTTTTAAACCAATCCAGTGGTTTAACAAATCTTCAGAGTTCAATGAAACAGGACGATAGTCCGGATGCCAGGTCAGTAATAAGTAATCAGTATCCTTCTTAACATAAGCACTATAGCGGGAACGCATTAATTGCTCAGCCGTTTCTGCTGTGTGTGTTCCCTCAATAAAACGCCGGCAGCATTGCTTATAAGACAGTCCGGACTGACAGGGACAAGCAGGTGTAGTCTTTACATTTTTCATAAACTTCCTCCCCCGACACAGATTATCCGGCAGGCAATACCGATTCATTATGAAATAGAGAAGTAATGGTTTCTCTTTCTCTAACCACATAATGCTGCTCACCATCAACCATAATTTCTGCGGCTTTAGGGCGGGAATTATAGTTTGAACTCATACTAAAACCATAGGCACCGGAAGATCGAATAGCTAATAAATCATTTGCTTTAAGAGACAGTTCACGATCTTTAGCTAAAAAATCACCCGTTTCACAAATGGGACCCACCAGATCATAGCTTTTCTTTTGTTTATCATCCTTAGATGCCTCAGTGACCGGAATAATTTTTTGCCATGCCTGGTAAAGTGCGGGACGCATCAAATCATTCATCGCAGCATCAATAATAGCAAAATTCTTATCATCATCTGCTTTACCATGCTTTAAATATTCCACACAAGTGACTAAAATCCCCGCATTTCCTGCAATGGCACGTCCCGGTTCAAGGATAAGTTTAAGTAAACGTCCGCCTAAGACCTGTTTTATGGCTTTAACATATTGTTCTGGCGAAGGTGGAGTTTCATCATTATATGGAATACCTAAGCCGCCGCCTAAATCCAGATGTTGTAATTTAATTCCATCCTTACGTAAATCATCAACTAAGACCAGAACTCGTTTAAGAGCATCAATAAAGGGAGATATTTCCAGAATCTGTGAACCAATATGACAATCGACGCCAATAATTTTTAAGTTCTTTTTTGCTGCAATTTGTTGATAGACTGTACGGGCATCTTCAATGGGAATACCAAATTTATTAGCTTTCAGCCCGGTTGAAATATAAGGATGAGTTTTAGCATCCACATCAGGATTAACCCGAATTGCAACCGGGGCGATCACACCGACCGAATTTGCAACTTCATCAAGGCGTTCAATTTCGGCTTCAGATTCAATATTAAAGCAATGGATACCTACTTCCAGAGCGCGTTTCATTTCCAGCCGCTGTTTCCCTACACCGGAAAAAACAATTTTATCAGGAGACCCTCCGGCTGCCAGTACTCGTTCTAATTCCCCCATAGACACAATATCAAAACCGCTCCCCAGACGAGCTAACAGGTTTAACACGCCGAGGTTGGAATTAGCCTTCACTGCATAGCAGATAAGATGTTCCTGTCCATCAAGAGCATCATTAAATGCATTCCAGTGACGTTCAATAGTGGCACGAGAGTATATGTAAAGAGGAGTTCCATAACGCTTTGCCAATATGCTTATATCATTGTCTTCAGCCATTAAAAGGCCGTCTTTATAATTAAAATAATCCATATATCGTCTGTAAAATTAGTATTATATTGAAGTGATCGTTCAGGAATGAGTTGTCACAGATTTGGCATTTATATTGCTGCTTTAATTTCTGCCAGGTCCCTTATTGATTCTGCTGCAGTGTGCTTTTATCATCAGGTAAATATAACGATCCTTTTTGTCCACAGGCACTAATCATGCTCCCAATACCCAGGATTGTGATAATTAAATAAAGTACAAGTTCTGCCCGACACCATTTCATAGTTTCACCTGTCATGTTAGCTTAATAATAAAACCCCTTATTATACATGAATCTCATGTACATATCAGTATTGAAGATAAGGGTCAAGGGGGTCAGAAGATAAAGGGGTCAGTACCCTTTAATGCATTAAAGGGTACTGATAATCATCTAGGAGGGCCGCAAAATTCGGTCAACCAATAAATACTGTACTAAAATTAAAGTGAGAGCTCCAAAATCTTAATATAGTGAGGTGATTATCATGAAAACATATTGTGGAATTGATTTACATTCCAATAACAATGTAATCGTTGTTATTGATGAAAATGACAAAATTCTTCTTGAAAAAAAGCTATCC
>DAOVUE010000350.1 GCA_030632745.1 Pseudomonadota bacterium
ATAGAAAAAAGTATTGATTCAGAATTGTCCGGTAATATTATTGACTTATGCCCTGTAGGCGCTCTGACTGCAAAACCTTCCCGCTTTAATTCCCGTGTATGGGAACTGGCCTCTAATGATAGTATTAGTGCTCATGACTGTGTGGGTTCTAATACTAATGTACAAACAAAAAATGGACAGATAAAAAGAACCATTGCGCGTGCTAATGATGCCATTAATGACGCCTGGATTTCAGATAGAGATCGTTATAGTTACGAAGGCCTGCAAAGTCAGGATCGCCTGACTAAGCCGCAGATTAAAAAAGAGGGACAATGGCAGGAAGTCAGCTGGGATGATGCTCTGCAATTTGCAGTGAATGGCCTGAAAAATATTGCAGATGCTGATCAGATTGGAAGCATTTGTTCACCCTCAGCAACTACAGAAGAGATGTATCTGCTACAGAAATTATTACGCGGTATCGGCAGTTCCAATATAGACCATCGCCTGCGTCAGTCGGACTTCAGCGGTCAGGATCAAGACCCTCTGTTTTTAAACCTGGGTATGAAAATTTCCAATATTCCGGCACAAAAGGCAGTCTTGCTGATAGGTTCCAATGTGCGTAAAGAACAGCCGATTATGGGACATCAGTTAAGACAGGCCTATTTAAACGGTGCAAAAATATCTGTCCTTAACCCGGTGAACTACGAACAAATATTTAAAACCTCGCATGAGTTTATAGTACCGACCTCGCAGATATTTAAAGAATTAAAATCATTAGCAAAAGCAGCGCTTGAACAGGCGGGCTGTGAAGCTCCTGATGGACTGGCAGCACTGATTGCTTCAGTTAAAGTGACGGACGAGCAAAAAGAATGTATTAATGAGCTGATGGATGCTGAAGAATCAATCATCATGCTGGGAAGCATGCTTCAGTCAATGCCTCATTATGCTGCTATCCGTATGCTAGCCGCATGGATTGCAGAAACAACTAACTCGACTGTTTCATATCTCAGCCCCGGTGCTAACAGCAGCGGTGCTTTTTTATCGAGTGTATTACCGTATCGCACGGTTGATAATCAGCAAAGCAGTGGTCTGGATACCCAGGCTATGCTTGCCGGGGGTTTAAAAGCTTATGTACTCTATGGTATTGAACCTGAACTTGATATAGATAATCCGGTTCAGGCTGACAATGCTTTATCTAATGCTGACTTTGTGGTTTCACTCTCCAGTTATGCAACAGATGCCATAAGATCCTATGCGGATGTGATGCTGCCCATTGCTGCAATCACTGAGTCATCGGGCACACTGATTAATATCGATGGCAGCTGGCAGAGCTTTAATGCAGTCAGTAAGGCAGCCGGGCAATCAAAGCCGGGCTGGAAAGTGTTACGAGTGATGGGTAATCTATTCAATATTGACGGCTTTGATTATCAAAGTTCAGAAGATGTGATCAATGAACTTAAATCCAAACTGAATGGTTCCTCTGATGAGTTAACTACCCGTTGCGAATGGTCCTGTCCTGAGAATATCAGTGCACAAGGCAATGCTATGCAGAGAATTGCAGAACTGCCTATCTATAAAGTCGATGCGATGACCCGCAGGGCAACTGCCTTGCAGAAAACTCAGGATGCTCAGGTTGATTTTGCAAAAATTAATCCTGCCCTGGCGAAGAAGCTTAAATTAGAAGAAGGCCAGCTTGTCACAGCAAAACAAGGTGACAATGAAGCTGAGATTACTATCAGTATTGATGATAGAATCAGTGATAATAGTGTATACCTGCCTGCAGGTATAGATGCAGCCGCATCTTTGGGTGGTGGTTTTGATTCGATTGAGCTGGCTGCTGCCGGCACAGCTAAATAAACGGAGCAGATTTTAGTGGACTTTATTTTATCCATTTATGAAATACCGGTTATCAATATATTGCTGAAGATCATTGCGATCCTGGTGCCTTTGCTATTAACCGTTGCATATTTCACCTATATTGAACGCAAAGTCATTGGCTATATGCAGGCTCGAATAGGACCTAACCGTGTGGGTCCTCGAGGCTGGCTGCAGCCTATTGCAGATGCAATGAAGTTAATGTTTAAGGAAATTATCTTTCCTTCAGGTGCTAATAAAGTACTCTTTATCATTGCTCCGACTATTGCCATTTCAACAGCCCTGGCTGCCTGGGCTGTTATACCTTTTGGTGCTGAATTAGTACTTGCCGATTTAAATATTGCTTTACTCTATATTCTGGCCATGACGTCTATTGGTGTCTATGGTGTTATTCTTGCCGGCTGGTCATCCAACTCAAAGTACGCCATGCTGAGTACCCTGAGAACAGCTGCACAGGTAGTATCGTACGAAATTGCCATGGGCTTTGCCCTGGTGGGTGTAGTTATGGCCGCCAGAAGTCTGAATATTGGTGAAATTGTTGCGGGACAGTCTGGTGCTGGATTCTGGGGCTGGTATATGTGGCCCTTATTACCTTTATTTGTAATTTATTTTGTCTCAGGTGTGGCGGAAACCAATCGTGCACCCTTTGATGTGGCTGAAGGTGAATCTGAAATTGTAGCCGGATTTCACGTAGAGTATTCAGGCATTTTGTTTGCTATTTTCTTCCTCGCTGAATATGCCAATATGATCCTTATTTCAATCATTGCGGCCCTGCTGTTTATGGGCGGATGGTTGTCACCTTTTGCGGAAGTTGAATTTTTAGGTCTGGGATCCAGTTTTCTGGCAGGTTCCAGTATCATCTGGCTATTAGCTAAGACCGCTATTTTTATGTTTTTATTCTTATGGTTCAGAGCAACCTTTCCCCGTTATCGTTATGATCAAATCATGCGTCTGGGCTGGAAAGTCTTTATACCCATTACCATTGTCTGGATTTATGTGGTGGGTTTTATGTACTATGCGAAAGTAGGACCCTGGTTTGTATAAGCGGTTTTTTTTGGAGATGATTTTGTGAAGCAATTGACTCAATTTTTTAACAGTCTGTTTTTGGCAGAACTCTTTAAAGGTTTGAGC
>DAOVUE010000152.1 GCA_030632745.1 Pseudomonadota bacterium
CCGCTAAAGGGTATATCATAATGATTAGCAGTCGCTGCAGGCGTCGCTTTAAGTCTCTTGTTCTCTGCTTTAAAAATCCGGTCAAAGTGTTCAAGAAAGGTTTTATCAGCATCGACTTTATACTGAGCTGTAGCACTACATTGGGCTGTAGCACTACACTGAGCTGTAGCACTATATTGAGGTGAGGCACTGAGCTTAAAACTATTATCAAGTTTTAACCATTCATCCGGTTTAATAAACAAAATATCATAGGATGAATTTTGTTTTAAAGAGCTTTGTCGGCTCGTTGTACTCAGCAGAAAAGGATATTTTTCAGGGAAGTGATGATAAAACTGAATTAACTCAGGAAAATCCTGTAAAGGAATTTCTGTCAGTTGACATGTTTGAATCATATTCAGTTCTAAATCAAGCCTAAGAAGCTAAATCTTGCCTAAAATTAAGGTTCCATTAGTACCGCCAAAACCAAATGAATTTGAAATAGCATAATCAATTTTCATTTCTTTTGCCGTTAAAGGAGCATAATCCAGATCACAATCCGGATCAGGATTAGTCAGATTAATAGTTGGAGGTGCCACCTGATCCCGTAGAGCTAAAGCAGTAAAAATGGCTTCAATACCACCTGCAGCGCCGAGTAGATGTCCCGTCATTGATTTGGTAGAACTCATCGTTAATTGATAAGCATGATCACCGAAAGTGCGTTTAGCCGCATCTGTTTCTGCCTGATCACCTGCCGGAGTGGAAGTACCATGAGCATTAATATAATCAATTTGATCAGGGTTAAGTGCTGAATTTCTTAACGCTGAATCCATACAACGACTCGCACCTTCACCGCCCCTGGAAGGCAAGGTCATATGATAGGCATCGCCACTCATACCAAAACCAAGCACTTCAGCATAAATATTCGCACCACGTGCCTTAGCATGTTCATATTCTTCCAATACCACCACACCCGCACCATCACTCAAAACAAAACCATCGCGGTCTTTATCCCAGGGTCTGGAGGCCGCCTGAGGATCATCATTTCGGGTAGAAAGTGCCCGGGCAGAAGCAAAACCTGCCAGTCCTGTGGTTGAAGTCGCCATTTCAGAACCGCCGGTTATCATGACATCCGCATCACCATATTCAATAATTCTTGCAGCATCACCAATACTATGTGTTGCTGTCGCACAGGCTGTAACCAGCGCAATATTCGGTCCTTTTAAACCGTATTTAACGGACAGATTACCAGACGTCATATTGATAATATTACTCGGTACAAAAAAAGGTGAAACCTTGCGCGGTCCGCCTTTCAGTAAGGCATTATGCCCTTTTTCAATACCGGTAATACCACCAATACCAGAACCGATGGATACGCCTATACGCCAGGCATTTTCATCAGTTATTTCAAGTCCTGAATCTTCAACAGCCTGTATACCTGCAGCCATCCCATAATGGATAAAGAGATCCATTTTTTTTATATCTTTAGCTTTTAGATATTGTGTCATATCCAGATTTCTGACAGAACCACCAAATCTAACGCTATAGTCGCTCACATCAAATTGTTCAAGAGGAGCAATACCACTTTTACCCGCCAGAATATTTTCCCATGACTCAGTTACGGTTAAGCCAACAGGACTGACCATACCTAATCCAGTAATAACAACTCGTCTCTTATTCATATTCTTAGCCATAATAGTAAAATCCCTAAAACATCTAAAACCCGAAAGAGTCCGGGGCTCAATGAACAGCCTTAGGTTTAATCAAAAAAGCCGATTTTAACAATCCCAAATAAACAGGTATTGTTAAAATCGGCTTTATAAATAAACATCTGATGTGCTTATCAGCTAGCTCTAGCAAAGCAATAAATAAATGTTATTTAGCTATTAGCATTAATATAATCAACGGCAAGCTGTACTGTAGTGATTTTTTCAGCTTCATCATCTGGAATTTCAGTTCCAAATTCTTCTTCAAGTGCCATTACCAGTTCAACAGTATCTAGAGAATCCGCACCAAGATCGTCAACAAATGAAGATTCGGCTTTCACTTCGTCTTCCTTAACACCCAACTGTTCAATAACAATTTTAGCAACTCTTTCTTCAACACTACTCATTTTTTAACTCTCCATAATTCTTTTTTGACAGCTTTTTAGACATTTTTAACATATTACATAACCTGAATCAACTTAAGCGCATCAAACGGATAAATATTCAATGTATTTCTTTAGGTGCCGCTATTTTAGTGAAATCTAAGCTGATATGCTAGCAAAGATAGTAAAAATTTGCTTAAAATGTGCAAATAATAGTAAATGATTATAAAATTTTAATGATTTTTAACTTTATCCGTGTATTTCGGCTACTTTCTCAGGGCCAATATCTCTATGCCATATACATTCCGCCATTAACATTAATCGTTTCACCGGTAATATAAGCGGCATTGTCTGATGCTAAAAAAGTAACCGCGGAAGCAATTTCTTCAACCTGTCCAAGACGCTTAAGAGGAATCTGAGCAAGCAATGCTTTTTTAGCATCTTCCGGTAATGCCTTAGTCATATCAGTATCAATAAAGCCAGGGGCCACTGCATTGACTGTAATCCCGCGTGAACCCACCTCTCTTGCCAGAGACTTGGTAAAGCCGAAAATACCGGCTTTAGCTGCTGCATAATTTGCCTGACCTGCATTGCCTGTTAAACCCACTACGGAGGCAATTGAAATAATACGCCCGTGTTTGGCCTTCATCATAGCCCGCAAACAGGCTTTTGATAATTTAAAAATTGAAGTCAGATTAGTCTGAATAATTGCATCCCAGTCATCGTCCTTCATTCTCATTAATAAGTTATCACGAGTAATACCGGCATTATTAATGAGTATGGACGGCATAGAGTAGTCGTCTTTCATAGACTCCAGCAGCTGTTCAATGCTGGCCTGATCAGTCACATTGAGCACCATACCCTGACCTTTAATGCCATTATCTTTCAGATAACTGGAGATTGCCTCAGCACCTTTTTCAGAGGTAGCCGTACCGATAACCGTAACCCCCTTTTGACCCAGGCTGATAGCAATTGCCTGACCAATACCCCGGCTTGCACCGCTCACCAGAGCGACTTCATTTTCCATAGTCACTGAGATAGTCATTAAGATAATTCCTCTAAAGCTTTATCCATTGTTGCTGCATCAAAAACCGGATGCGTTGGAATATTACGATTAATACGACGATTAAGACCGGTTAAAACTTTGCCCGGACCACATTCAATAATTTGATCAGTGCCTTCAGCAAGCATTTTATTAATTATTTCAACCCATCTCACCGGATGAGAAAGTTGTTTGACCAAAGCATCACGAATTGCATCCACTTCATTTTCAATCGTCACATGAACATTATTAATAACCGGGATAACAGGACGATCCAAATCAATTGAAATTAATTTTTTAGCCAGTTTTTCTGCTGCACCCTCCATTAAAGCACAATGAGATGGAACACTCACAGGCAGTTTAATTATTTTTTTTGCTCCGGCGGCATTGGCTGCGATAATGGCTTGAGCAACCGTTTCTGTATTTCCTGCAATGACTACCTGACCCGGGGCATTAAAATTAACGGCCGCAACGATTCCTTCATTATCAGCACTTGTTTGTTCACAGAGTTTGATAATAACATCATCCTCAAGACCTAAAACAGCGGCCATAGCACCTTCACCCTCGGCAACAGCTTCCTGCATGTATTTACCACGCAGAGACACCAGAGAAATTGCATCAGAAAAGCCCATTGTTTCAGCACAAACTAATGCAGTATATTCACCCAGACTATGCCCTGCCAATACTACCGGCATAGTACCCTGTTTGCTTTTCCAGATTTGCCAGAGGGCATAGGATGCAGCCAGTATTGCAGGCTGCGTATTACGAGTTTGATTAAGTTCTGACTCAGAACCATTTTGAACAAGTTCCCATAAATCATAGCCCAGCCCATCACTGGCATCTTTATAGGTGGAACTGACTATTTCACCATAAAGCGGATTTTCATCAGCAATATCACCCAACATACCAATGGACTGTGAACCCTGACCGGGGAAAACAAAAGCAACTGACATGGCATTTATCCTTTTATAGATATACGTTTAACTTTAGCTATAGACTTAGTCTTAATATTTTAATAAGGCAGAACCCCAGGTGAAACCGCCGCCAAAGGCTTCTAATAATAAAATTTCACCGCGCTTAATGCGCCCATCTCTCACTGCGGTATCAAGCGCTAACGGGACTGAGGCTGCTGAAGTGTTGCCATGATTCTGAACGGTTATTACTACATGATCGGTTGACATTTTTAATTTTCTTGCAGTAGCATTGATAATACGAATATTGGCCTGATGAGGCACCAACCAGTCAATATCTGACTTCTGCATATTATTTGCTTCCAGTGTTTCATCAACGATACGACCCAGAGTATTAACCGCCACTTTAAAGACTTCATTGCCTTTCATTTGAATATGAACAGCATCCAGTCCCTCAGGATTGGTTTCTGAAACACCGCCATTGGTGGTTAATAATTCAGCATAACTGCCATTGGCATGAATATGAGAGGATAAAATTCCTGCTTCTTCGCTGGCTTCAAGAATAACAGCACCGGCACCATCGGCAAAGAGTACACAGGTGGTTCTATCGGTCCAGTCAACAATTTTTGACAAACTTTCTGCACCCACCACGAGTACCCGTTTAGCAACGCCTGTTTTTATATATTTATCAGCAATATCCAAAGCATAGATAAAACCGGTGCAGACTGCCTGTATATCAAATGCAGGACAGCTGTGAATATCAAGACGTTGTTGTAGTAGGCAGGCAGTGCTGGGGAAGACTCGATCAGGAGTTGTGGTTGCAACAATGATAAGATCAATGGTTTGCGGATCAATATCTGCCGCTTCAATTGCATTTCTCGCTGCAGCTTCAGCCAGATCACAGGTGGTTTGATTATCTGCAACAATATGACGTTGTTTAATACCAGTTCTTTCAATAATCCACTGATCAGTAGTATCAACAATTTTTTCTAAATCAGCATTAGTTAATACTTTTTCCGGTAGATAACTGCCTGTGGCCATAATTCGAGAATACATGAAAATAGACTGTCCTATTAACAATTGCTGTCTGCAATTGCGTTCAACCCGCAGCTTCTCTGAGAATATAGAACTAAGAGATGCTGCAAAAATATTAATAAAACCCTGATTGTAACATATAAATAATTTGTTATTGACAGGTTCAACACAATTTATTTAAATCCGGGGTTTGTCTCATTCCTAAGACTTATTATCAAGCAGAGTTTCTTCTAAGACCTTACTCA
>DAOVUE010000104.1 GCA_030632745.1 Pseudomonadota bacterium
ATCAATAGCTGTTTTGGGTACATCCATACGAACATTTAACGCATGAGTATCACTATTAACATGATTGATAACCTGTTGATTGAGTAATGAACTATCGAGTTTTGTGGGCAGCAGAACTATAATGCTAATAACTAAAACAACAGCGGCGGCAATAGCAGCAGCAAACCAGCTGCGTACGCGTTTCTTATTATGTGATTGATGTAATGAAAGCTGCTGTTTTAGTATAATACGATCAGCAAGATTATCAGCTACAGGAATGCTCAGTGTTTTGTGCAGATATTGATCAAAGGCTATTTGCTGTTTAACAAATTCATGATTAGAGCGACTTTGTTTTGTTTTATGTAAAAAATCCGCATGTTTAGTATTCGGGTTAATAACAGCATTTCTGCGAAATTCAATATCATCCACGTTGATGATTTCCTAAGCTTTAAAACTATTTTTTACGTATTTTAAGCTATTATTATTTTTAACATAAAGCTTTTTTAATTTATCCCGAGCTCTAAACAAACGGGTATTGACTGTATTCAAATTTAATTTGAGTATTTGTGCAATTTCACTGGTTTTAAAACCGCCAATAGACTGAAGTAATAATGGTTCACGATAATCACTTTCAAGATGTAAAATTGCACGATGTAACTGCTGCTGCTCCATGTTTTGCTCAGGACCCGGACTATGCACATCTTCAATACTCATGTCTTCGATATCAACCAGATCAAATCTTTTTCGTTCAAAACGACGGGCATTTTCCCTGCGCAAAATGGTGATAAGCCAGCTTTTGGCCTTTTTTTCATCTTCTAATTTATCTAAAGCCTTCCAGGCTCTTAAAAATGTTTCCTGCACCAGATCATCAGCGATAGAGTGATCGCTGCAGAGCCAATAGCCAAAGCGATAAAGATCACTGGAATAGGCTTTAACCAATGCTTCAAAACGTTTTTGTCTTCCCGCATTACAATAGACCGATGATATCCCGGTTTTCTTTCAAGATGATTTTTTTATTTTAAACATAATAATATTCTTTGCATAGTTAGGAATGAGGCAGAAAGTCGTTTTGTTGGTTAATAGTGTAAAATAAACATCTTTGAATTGTTATTTCGGAAACTACCTATCATCTTAGTCTTGTTATTTAAAGCGAAAGTCATTATTATTTAAATACGCTTAAGGTGAAAAAATATTAAATATGAAATTTTTTATCGTATCAGCAGGTCGTATTAAATGTGTAAGTTGAGTTTTACATTCCCGGGTTATAAACCCGCATAAATCAAATAATATAAGGAAACATATATGGGAAATTCTAAAAAAACAGTTCTGGTTGGTTTATTTGCAGTAGCATTGGCAACCTTAGGTGCTGCTGCTCACGCTGGAAAGCCTGGTTTTGAAAAATGTCAGGGTATTGCTAAAGCAGGTATGAATGACTGTGGTACCAGCAAACATGCTTGTGCCGGTACAGCTAAAACTGATGCTGATCCAGACGAATGGGTCTATGTACCTGAAGGTACTTGTGCTAAGATTGCAGGAAACAACGGCACGAAATAAAGCACCACTAAGAAAAGACATTGTTGTAAGTTTTAGAACCGTTAAATATCACGTGTAGGCCTGATGTTTTGCGGTTTTTTTGTTTTTAAAATTACATATTTGCTTTCTAGAGTAACTTCTCAATAAGTCCGTGACTAACCTGGATATTACATATCGTCATCCCCGAAGTCCCCTGCCCCTAGCGAATGCAGGGGACTTCGGGAATGACGTTAACAGAGAATAGTTGCACGGACTTATTGAGAAGTTACTTTCTAGAAGAATAACTAGTTGTTAATTAAACATTAATCAGGCACATACAATGGATGATATTATAAAAATATTGGCTCTGGGATTTGCAGTACTGGCAATCTATCTGCTTGTAGTGTGGTGGATACGAAAATGGTTAATAAAGCGCCACGCATCCTGCCTGATTCGCAGTACATTTTTAGCAGTGACTTTAGCACCCGGTTTATTACTTTATGATGAACATGCAGGAATGCCTTTACCCTCCTTTGCCTGGATGTCGGGCGCGAGTAACCTCTACAATTGTATTGATCGTTCATTGTTTTGTTCTATTGAATTAAATCTATATATGGTTATTTTACCCTTTATCGCTACCTGGATATTTGCTCATATGATGTGCAAAGAACCTGATAAAGCTGATATCAAATAGTATTTAGGATAATCCAGGGAGTAGATAATGACAAGGAAAATTAATGAGGCAGGTCTGGAACTTATTAAAAAATTCGAAGGCTTACGTCTGTTGTGCTATGACGATAGTGTGGGCATTGCCACCATAGGATATGGACACACACAAACAGTAAAAACTTTAGATATTGGAAGGAAAAAAATTTCCAGGGAACAGGCTGAAGAATTGCTGGAGGGGGATCTAAACAGCTCAGAACGTGCTGTAGAGCGCTATATAAATGTTATCCTTAATCATAATCAATTTGCAGCATTAGTCAGTTTCACTTTTAATCTGGGTGCTGGTAGTTTGCAGAGAAGCACCTTATGTAGAAAACTTAATGCAGGAGACTATGATTCTGTTCCATCCGAACTGGCACGCTGGGTTAAAGCCGGTGGAACGACTCTTATGGGGCTGATAAAACGACGTCAGGCGGAAGCTGAATTATTTACAATCCCGGTTAATGAGGCTGCTGTTAATAACTTTACTTCACCCCGTCGTCTGGATATTCCTGATGATAATTTTGACCTTATCATACGGGAGTATTTGACAGATTATCGTATTGAATTGAAACGAGGCAATGTGGATGATAGTGGAGGAATTAAATACCCTCATCTAAAGCAAAATGTCCCTGATGCTTATGTAGTTGATCTACAAACTGATTTAACTGCCCTTGGTTTTGACGGGATAGTTATTGATGGTGTATTTGGAATGAATACACGTATCACTTTGAAAGCCTTCCAGAGTGAAGCCGGTATAGCTATTAATGGTACTGTGGACAGCAGTACCAAAGATGCCATTATCTTATGGCTTAAAGAAGGCCTCAGCAAAAATAACCCCACTCATCGTAATACTAATATTGCATACCAGGCGGGAGTAAAACAAATGATTTTCCCGCCTGTTCCTCATTTTAGCCAGGGTGATTCGCGTTGGGGAAGTCGGGTTCTTGGCCATAGTTCTAATATTTCCGAACAGGGATGCGCAATTTCAGCTGTAGCGATGATTCTTAACTTCTATGGACGTGATGCCAATCCGGCCAGTCTTGATGAATACCTCGATAATAATGGAGGTTATAGCGGGAATTCTGTTGTCTGGGGGACCGCAGCTAAGTTTAATAAATCCCGCGGAAATAAGCTTAAATATGAACGTAAGACTGGAAGTGAACAACAATTGCTTAAAATCATCAAAAAGCGTATAAAACGAAACCAGCCTACTATGGCCAGAGTTGACTATGGTAAAGACAATGACTTGAAATACAATCACTTTGTCGTTTGTGTGGGTATTGCTGATGACGGCGGTATTATTATGAATGATCCGGCAACCCGTCATGGTAATGGATATAAAAGTTCAGACCATGAAAATGTGATACAAAAAACCACACGTAAAAATGGTTATACGATAGTGGGATTAGATTATTATAAATCTGTAAATTGAGGATCAATAGCGATTATCATCCTATCCCGGGAGAAACCCTTCACAAGGTTTAAGCTGATTTTAAGAAGCTGCTGTAGTGTTTGTGCAGTTTCTCAATTTTAGGCGGGATCATCATCTGACAATAAGCACTACCGGGGTTTGATTCATAATAGTCCTGATGGTAGTCTTCTGCCGCATAAAAAACATCTAATAGCTTAACGTCGGTGACTATGGGATTAAGCCATTGCTTACTTTGACTTAGTTCGCTAATGAAATTTTTTGCCTGAACCATCTGCTCCTCATTATGGCATAGAATGGTGGAGCGGTATTGTGTTCCTCTATCTGCGCCCTGCTGGTTGAGCGTGGTCGGATCATGAGAGTTGAAAAAAATCTCTAATAGTTCAGCAAAACTGATAAGCTCAGGATCAAAGTCTATCTGAATGACTTCTGCGTGTCCGCTCTGTCCGGTGCAGATTTTTTCATAAGTCGGGTTCTCAATATGGCCATCGGCATAGCCAGAGACCACGCTATTCACACCGTTTAACTGTTGAAAAACAGCTTCAGTGCACCAAAAACACCCGCCGCCGAATGTGGCTAATTGTGTTGATAAATTATTCACTGTTAAAAAACTCCTGATTTTAACTGAGTTGCCAGTTGCATAAGCCTGGAATGACTGAGATTAATTTCATTAGAGGCGTAGCTGGAAATATTGAATATTAATAACAAAAATAATAATAATTTCATATTAATTTACTGCATTTCCTGCTCTTTTTCCTGTAATTTTTTTTCCTGTAAATAGTCAACTATGTCATCATTCTTTACGTGGTAATAAATATCTTCCACAGAAAGAGTTGTACTGATTGAGTTGAAAGTAATATCATCTCCTAAAAAGTAACTGGCAGACTGCCAGTTTTTACTTTTACTATAAACCTGAACCTGACAAATATCCTGTTCAATTAAAACATATTCTTCAAGACCGGGGATATTAAAATAACTCATCATTTTTATTGTGAAATCATTCCTCCGGGTAGACTTAGATAAAACTTCAACAATGATAACAGG
Source organism: Pseudomonadota bacterium (assembly GCA_030632745.1). Taxonomy (GTDB): domain Bacteria; phylum Pseudomonadota; class Gammaproteobacteria; order GRL18; family GRL18; genus GRL18. Next base: position 4,673 of record DAOVUE010000104.1, read on the forward strand.
TGAAGTTTTATAATAATCATCATCATTTTTATCAGCATCACAAACCACCATGACATCAGGATAAAAGAAACTATCAGTTATTTTGCTGATCTTAACTTTCATATCTGATGAAAAGACATCACAGGGAGAATTTTTTTGTTTTAAACTATTTTTTAATTCAGATAAAATATTACTTGATATCAAATTATGTTTTGTACTGGCGCCGGCCATAGCATAAACTATTCCATCAATATATTCATGTTTGACGTCACTAATTAATTCACCTTCCAGGTAGTCATTTTCACTAATTTTAGTTTCAATCGTATTAACTAAAGACATATTATTCACTCCTTTAAAGCATTACCATTTTGCAGTGGTGTAAAATTTCTCCAGGCGGCGAATTTTATTATTAGCCTGTGCGAACTCCTGCTCACTCAAACCCTCTTTATTCACTTCACAACGGGCATAAACATCAGTCTGCCTGGCTTGTAAATTATCTTCTGCTTTTAATACCTTACGCATGATAATACTGGTCTGCACACATTCCTCCAGATTACTGTAGTGTTTTTCCAATTGATGGCTGAATTCAATATCTGAACCGTTTGAAATACCACTGACCACTAAAAATAAAATAACCTTCATTAACACTGCTCCCAGGGCAGATCATGATAACGCCAGCCGCCTGTGGTGCTGCGTTGATGCTTATCATCCAGCTCACCCTCAAAACCATCCTCAATATTATAGACATTATTAAAATTGGATTGTAATAACAGTTTTCCCGCTTCCAGAGATCGCTTGCCGCTGCGGCAAATTAATATGACCGGCGGGTGTTTTCCGTCATCACCACAAATTCCCCCCAGTACCAGTTGGCGTATTTCAGTGGCAAAATTTGGATTAATATCCCAGTCAGGCTCATCAATCCAGGCAATGTGTACAGCACCCTTAGGATGGCCCACAAATAGAAACTCCATTGAAGAACGGACATCCACGAGAATTGCGGTAGGCTGTTTTTTAAGGATCTGGAATGCTTTCTTAGATGAAATTGATGTTGGTAGAGGAGTTGTCATAGTTTTTTTCTTTTAAGTTTATTGCCTGGTTTATACGAATGTTCATTGCAAAGTTTTCATTGATCAGTATTATAGGAAACTCTGACGAAAAAAACAGGTAATATCAATGGTTGGTCGACGCAAAGATAAAAAAAAGAAAATGGATACGGGCAAATTAGACTCTATTGTTAAGAAAGCCCATACCGATAGTAATGAACGTGAACAGGGTTATCGTGAGCAATCACTTAAGATTCATCCCTGGGTGTGCGGGCGTTGCGGGAAAACTTTTACCAGAGAAAATCTGCAATTGCTGACTGTGCATCATATTGACAGCAATCATAATAATAATCCGCCGGACGGCAGTAATTGGGAGAATCTGTGTATTTATTGTCATGACAATGAACATCAAAAGATGAATGAATTCCAGGCTTATGGTGATGTCCGCACCCGCCAGACTAATGAGACTGCAACCCATAACCCTTTTGCGGATCTTAAAGCTAAACTGGGAAAAAAAGACAATAC
>DAOVUE010000305.1 GCA_030632745.1 Pseudomonadota bacterium
AAGCGGTGCATCAATCTGCTCACGAAAAGCATTTAAGCCGCGTTCCAGATTCAGTCTGCCTTCTACTTCAGTACTCATGACTGAACCTCCGTATGATCCGGCTGTTTACGACCCAGCATTGCACCATTATACCAGCGTGCCATAAATACAGTAATGGCATGCATTAATTTTGTAAATGGAAAAACCACTAAAAACAATTCCACTGATAAAATATGCAGGCCCAAGAGTAAGGCATAAGGCTCAAAGGTATGATGAAAAGCAAAATAACCACTCAATAGAGGTAAAAATGTCACCAGCCAGACCAGATAATCTTCCCGGGTGCTTATAAATCTCAACACCGGATGGTTGAAACGATAAATCAACATAGCCAGCAAAGAAACCATTGCAATAACCGCCGCGGCATCAACAAACTGGTTAGGCAGGCCGGGCCAGGAAATTCCCGTTAGGCTTTTAATCACTTCAATATGAGGAATAAACAGTAAAAAACTGATAAACCAGCCAAGATGCCAGAGATAGCCGACAACGATGGTAAAGGGAGCCTTTTTTAGCAGACCCGGTTCAGGTATAGAACGATTCAATATCGTTCGTATAGCACCCATTATTTCTGAACTACGGGCTTCAGACAAGTCAGTCTTTCTGCCCAATAGTAGTATTTCCAGCACTCTGATAACAATACCGGCTACAAAAATAAACAGTGCTATTTCAAAAGCAGGCCCCTTGACCCATAATAAAAAGTCCATGGAATTACTCATGATTCTTCATCCCAGTCATCAACCGATATTGCATCATGTTTCTTTATCATTTGCTGTTTTTTGTTGTTATTGGCATAACCGGCAATTGCACCCGCAGCCAGTCCCGCGGCAGCCGCGTAACCTGCCATATTTCTCACATCACTATCAGGAATCGATAAGGCTTTATAAAAACCTCCGGCATCCCAGAATCTGGGTTCTGAACAGCCCAGACAACCATGCCCTGCTTCTACAGGCCATGAAGTATTATCATTCCACTTCACTGTCGCACAGGCATTATAAGTTGTGGGTCCCTTACAGCCCAGGCGGTATAAACACCAGCCTTTTTTTGCCCCTTCATCATCAAAGGTTTCAGCAAAAAGGCCCTTGTCATAAAACGGACGTCGATAACAGCGGTCATGAATGGTATTGGCATAAAAAGTTTTCGGACGTCCCAGATTATCCAGTTCAGGTAATACACCAAAGGTTAGAAAATGAGCTAACACTCCGGTAATGACTACAGGAATGGGTGGGCAACCGGAAATATTAATCACCGGCTTATCTTTTATAATATCAGACACAGAAACGGCCCCGGTGGGATTGGGATCAGCATTGGGCAAGCCGCCGAATGAAGCACAGCTGCCCACGGCAATTACTGCAGCGGCATCCTTTGCCGTTTTCTGCAGAACTTCAAGATTACTATGACCAGCCACTGTTGAATACCCCGGATTATCCAGAGGAATCGATCCTTCAACAACCAGTAAATATTTTCCCTTATTAGCCTGCATCGCTTCATGCATCGCTTTTTCTGCAGCATCACCTGCGGCTGCAAACAGGGTCTCATGATAATCCAGGGAGATATAGTCAAAAATTAAACTCTCGATGGTAGGAGCATGTGAACGTGTTAAGGACTCAGTACAGCCGGTACATTCCTGAAAATGCAGCCAGATCACCGAGGGACGTTGTACTTTTTCCAGAGATTCGGCAACTTTTGCCGCCATACCCGGATGCAATGCCAGCATAGAAGTCAGCGTAGAGCAAAATTTGATAAATCCACGCCTGCTGACACCATGATTTTTTAATATTTTTCCTAATGAATCTTGAGTAAACATTTTTTTATTCCTCAGTTCTTCAGGATCGGAGTCAAACGTTTTAGTCTTTCAATAAAGTAAACTAAACTCCAATCCAAATCATCGATAATCACCATTTTTTTATAACTTATCAATTAATTCCTGTAATTCCATTGCTGCTGTAGTTCTATCATCCTGTTGTGATAAGAGAATATCCGGAACATCACCAATCTCTATAAACATGCCGTTAAACTGACCTTGCTCATCACGATGTTTAATCACCCATACGCCGGAAAAAAGAGTTTCATAAATTTCACTTTTTCCCAGTGCAGAAAGGCTAATATCAAGCTCACCATGACCCAGCAGCTCAAATAAGTGCTCTCTTTCCTTGGCAGAAAGAGGTATCGAACCCAGATCAATACTATAGTTATCCTGAAGCTTATTAACGTTTTTTAGTCCCTGTTGAATTTCTACTAAAATAGAACGTACATTAATACTATCATTGACTATACTGTTATCAACTTTTTTAACATCCGGCATCTCTGAAAAAAAAACTATTTTTTCAGCAACACAATTTTCAAGTGATGCTGCAGCTACTGGCGATTGATGAGGATCAGGCTTCATAAACATCTTCTGCTGCACTATTTTTCTGTGTTGAAAGAATTCCCCAATCCAGCAGTATTGATTCAACCTGCTGCATGGCTTTTGACTGTGATTGATAAACTTCTGCTGTCAGGTTTTCTCCCCAGCTAATTGTTTTAGGCTGTATACCGATCAGGGCTCGATAATCGGGTAATGACTCAGTAAGACGCGTCATATCAAAAAGATCACTCAACGACACCTCATGCACACTCTTGCCCGGCTTGTTAAGGAAATCATCCAGCTCAGTATTCAAGAAGGATTTTACCGTACCGGGAGCCTGGTGAAGATTAGCCGCATCAAGGACAATCAGGTGAGAACAGGACTCAATAGCAGTAGTTAGATTAAAGCTGAGAGTTCCTCCGTCCAGAAACTCCACCGGCCAATGTGATTTTTCAAGGCGCAAACGCTCCAGGAGATGAAAGCCAATGCCCTCATCCTGTAATAACGAATTTCCAATACCCATAATGAGCACCATGATCTTCCCCGTAAGCTTCACAAAAGAACGATACTTATATCTAATTAAATACAGCATAATAAGAAATATTTCAAGCGAATATTTCAAGCGAATATTTCATAATACACTGATATAGTGATATAGATCATTTATTAATAAGAAATAATTTAGGTACAATATGCGATATTGGTCTATTATATAAGTAAGGTGTTCAACCTTTTACCTTGGTGCCCATATAGGGTATTAAAATGCCAATACGGGGGGTTCAATTGAGATTTCATTATAGTTTAATCATTATTGTATTGCTGATTTTATTTTCCAGTCTTGCTTATCCCGAGCAGTACGGCTCATCGCTGTCAATCGTTCCGGTCAAAACAGTTTCCATTCCAGCTAACCGCTTACCCATTGGCGGTACGATTGCAGCACATACATCCGTTATTTTATCTGCTCAGAATCCTGGTCGTATTGTCAATATTGCAGGATAGGAAGGCGATCACTTCAAACAGGGAATTTTACTG